>JAIDKJ010000233.1 GCA_029051835.1 Paramuribaculum sp.
TTCAACCTTGACAATATTGTATTTCTCCGGGTTGAGTATCTTGTCAATCCTTTCTTCAAAATCATTGGCGTCAAATACTCGCCCTTCATCTTTCAATAGATTGTATGCCTCCCGCATAGCCTCAATTTCCCGAGTAATTGCGATACGCAGTTTCTAGTTATAGATACTGACACGAGGCTTCAATGAGCCGTCCATCTCAAACTTCTTCAAGTCGGCGAGGTCGGTGTCAATCGGACTCTTGTGAAATAGCAGCCCTCACGCCCTTCGGTAAGGCGGAAGCGGAGCTTGATTTTACCGCTCGTCTTCGTCGTGCGGAGGTAGAGAGTTATTCTTTCCATAGTTGGTTGTGCATTTCAAAATACCGTTGCGCAAACATATCGTTTTTCACAACCAAAAGTGCGTTGAAATAAATCCCTATGAATTTATTAACGTTCAAATTCATTATAATCTACTGATTGATAGTGGATATTTCACTCGTATTCATTCGCCGTCAATCACAATTCCGAATCCTTTAAGGGAAGAGAGATGGTCAGTGTCGTGGGGAGAATGAGCGGCCTACTGTGCGGCGGATCGCTATGATGGCTCCGGCAGTCAGCAGCAGTGCTATGGCCGCTGCGCATGCGATTGCTGTCAGCGGTGAGCCTCCTGCTATGCCGGCTCCGGCGAGCGGGGCGCTCCATAGGCTTGATATGGCAGCCATGGCCGCTACGGCGATGACAAGCAAAATGGCGTTGACCATTACGATCAGGCGTATGTAGTAGCCGCTGATCTGAGCCGGAGAGAAGCCCTCGAGCATGAGCAGGGTGGTGGTGTACCGGTTTTTGTAGAGCAGAAGCCATACGCTCAGCAGCAACAGGCCGAACGACAGCAGCACTATGACGATGCCAACGCCTCCGACTATGGCTGTCAGCACTCCCGCTATCAGCGAGGCACGGCCTCCGAAAGCCTTGTCGCCTCCAAGCTCGTAGCCGTTGTCGGCCAGATAGGTTTTGATGGCCGGATCGCCGGGGGTAGTGGTTTCGACGATGATTCTCGACGGCTGATGCGGTCGGGTGTCGTCGGCGTATATTCCGTTGGCCCAGTCCATGAACGACTGTGGCACTGCTATCGTGTTCAGGCGGTTGGAAAATCCGGCTATGCGAGCCTTGAACGTATGCCGCAGTCCGTTGCCCGAAACAGTGAGGTTGATCGGCAAGAGTCCGCTCATCGTGTCGCTTATCTGCGGTAGTCCTCTTGAGGCTGCGAAGCCGAAATTGTAAAGGGCGAGATAGTCTTTGCTGATAACGATAGGCACAGTTTCCGTCGTTCCGGGGATGTAGCGCCACTGCGACGGGTCGGCGTCGACAAACTCGTCGGGGAGCGATTCGAGAAACAGGGCTGTCGACATGCCTCCGTTGCCTGCGCCTATGTCTATTCCGGCGCTGACGCTGAATGCTGCCGTGGTGAATGCGCCGAGGCGCTTCACCCACGGCTGTCGGCGCAGCCGGTCGATCTCGTCCGCTGAAAACCCGTCGGCGCCGTCGGTGAGGCTTCCGAGCCCTTTCACTCCGTGGGATATGACAAGATAGTCGGTAGCTCCGTCGGATGCCGACGGGGCTGTGATGTCGGTGTAGAATCTGACAGCCGTAGATATGATCACAAGGCCTATGAGGCTTGAAGCGGCAAATGCCGCCAGCTGGCCTATGCTGATGTTGCGGCGAAGCAGTCGCCCGAGAAGCTTGCGGTCAGTCATAAGTGAGTCGTTGAAGTGTAGTTGAGCGCCAGCGGATTGCCGACCGATGTGGTGATGATGCCGGCGCCGGTCGACGAGGCTTCCTCCTCGATGAACGACGCGGCTGCAAGGTTGCTTTGCGGGTCGAGATGGCTGACAGGTTCGTCGAGCAGAATGAAGTCGGCCGGCTGCGCCAGGGCGCGGATTATGGCCACGCGCTGTTGCTGTCCGACCGACATGCGCCCTACCGGCGAATCAATACGGTCGGCTATGCCGAGCTGTTCGAAAGCCTCCTCGACCCATCGTCCGGATCGCCACCCGGTAAGAGAGCGTTTGATCTCCACGTTTTCACGTGCCGTAAGCTCCGGAAATAACATCATTTCCTGCGGAAGCCATGCAAGCGCCTTGCGTCGGATCTCGGTCCAGCGTGCGGAGTCGATCAACCGTATGTCGGCGCCGTCAAATGCGATGAGTCCGCGGTAGTCGGTGCGCCGGCCATAGATGAAGCTTACAAGCGATGACTTCCCTTTGCCTGAGGCCGACTCGATCAGCAGCCGGCATCCGCGCCGGAAGCCGACGGCCTCTTCCGACAGCCAGATTCCTGAATCACGCATGTTTCCCGACTGCTCGCGGGCGAACACTTCAGGAATAAGTCCGCACAGTTCAATCTTTTCGATCATTTCAGTCAGTAGTTTTTACCGTGAAAGATGGTTCTGACAAGCGCCTGAAGTATGGGCGTGTCGCCACAGTCGGTCAGCCGCAGGGTGACGGTGTTGTGTGTGTTGCCGGCTTCGGCTTTGATGCTCACTCCATAGTCGGCTGCATCGAGCCACTGTCCTACCGTGGCACGGTCGATGTTCAGAATTCCCATTGCAAGCCGTCCTTTCATGATGTCGACAAGCTTCGGCGAGGGTTCGGTACGTTGAGGGACAAAGTTGGAAATCGTCAGGTAGCCGTCGATATACGCGGCGTGCATCCGTATGCTTCCGTAGCGCAGTGCGAGCGATCCGTCGGCTCCTTTGTCGACCGGCAGTCCGAGCCGTCCGATGTAGGCTTCGGCCGTGGAGATGGCTTTGCGTGCGCACTCCTCGCCCATGTGCGCCATGATGATGAAGCGTGTGGTGGAGATGTCGACAGCGCCATGACGGCTGCCGTCAGCGTACGAGGCCACGATGGAGATGGTGCCGTCGATCTCTTTGAGAAACGGAAGAATCGACTCGTAGAAGCCGTAGTAGGTGAATCCTCCTATCGTGCCGATGGCTTTGCCGATGCCGTCCCAGTCGACGTTGTCCTTGTCGATGCCGGCCGCAAATACCATTGAGGCCGGATAGGGCGCATAGTCGAGGAAGCGGGTGTTGACGGGTTCGAGTCCGGTGGTGGGCGCCACCATGCCTTGCTTGTCGATTCTGAAATGGTCAAACACCAGAGCGTTGTCGTGAAGCTGCATCTCTATGCATTGCCACTGGTCGGTGAAACTGTTGCCGGCCACAGCTATTCCGGCCATCATGGGGCGGCGCAGGAAGTCGCCCGTGCCAGGCACTTTCGCGATACTGCCTTCGCCGTCGGAGCCGGTCGCTTTCCTGACCATGGCGGCCGGTGTGGCGGTAGCCTGACTGCCTGTGGCGATCCATATCTGTCCGTCGCGTGTGTAGGCTCTGGGCGATGTGCCGTCGCCGCCGTAGCATCTGAATCCGTCGGTGTCTTTATCCGACGGCTGTCCGAGCGCCGCAGCCAGCGAATCGGCATCGGTGACCTTTCCGGTCAGCCACATGTCGCCTCCTCCGGCGTCGATGATCCAGAACATCTCCGAGAGGTCGACGGCAGCGCCAAGCCTGTGCACCCGGTCGGAAATGTCGCGTGGGAGTGCGTCGCCGCACTCCTTGGTCAGTTGTCGGAGATCGATGCGTGCCACGGCATCCGCGTCGGCGGGTATGCTGTCGAGCAGTTCGGTGCCGCGGTTGCAAGCGGCGGCCATCATAATGACGGCCGCCGTAAGTATGATTCGGAAAATGTTCATGAACCGGGTGTTTATTTCAGTCGCGAGAGTGCTTCGGCTATGCGGCGCATCGCTTCACGGATGTTGTCGTCGGAGGTGGCGTAGCTTAGGCGGATATATCCGGGGAGGCAGAATGCCGATCCGGCCACTGTGGCCACGTGTCCCTCTTCGAGCAGATACATAGCCAGATCGGAGTCGGTAGCGATAGTCTTGCCGTTGAAGTTTTTGCCGAGATAGGCCGATACTTCGGGGAAGAGATAGAAGGCGCCCTGCGGGCAATTGACTTTCAGTCCGGGGATCTCACGTGCGAGGCTTACCACCAGATCGCGACGGCGCTCGAAAGCGCGGCGCATCTCCTCCACGCAGTCCTGCGATCCGAGATAAGCGGCCTCGGCAGCTTTCTGTGCCACCGACGACGGATTGGAGGTGTACTGGCTCTGGAGTTTCGAGCAGGCTTTGGCTATGGGCAGAGGAGCGGCAAGGAATCCGATGCGCCATCCGGTCATGGCGTAGGCTTTCGAAACGCCGTTGATCACAACCGTGCGGTCGGCTATTTCGGGGAAGGCCGACAGCGAGGTGAAGCTTCCGGTGAAATTGATGTGCTGATATATCTCGTCGGCAATGACGGTGATCTGCGGGTGACGGCTGATCACGTCGACGAGTCCCTGAAGTTCCTGACGGGAATATACGCTTCCGGTCGGATTGGAGGGTGAGCAGAGTATGATGAGCCGTGTGCGCGGGGTTATGGCTGCTTCGAGCTGTGCGGGAGTGATCTTGAAATCCTGCTCGATTCCGGCCGGCACGAGCACGTTGGTGCCTTCGGCCAGTTTCACCATTTCCACGTAGCTGACCCATGCCGGAGTGGGTATGATCACTTCGTCGCCGGGATTGACGAGGGCCAGCACGGCGTTGCACAGTGCCTGCTTGGCGCCGTTCGACACCACGATCTGTTCGGGTGCGAAGTCAACTCCGTCGGTAGCCTTGAGATTTTCGGCTATGGCTTTGCGGAGCGACATATATCCCGGTACCGGGGTATAGAAGGTGAAATTATCGTCGATAGCGCGCTTGGCAGCTTCCTTGATATGGTCGGGGGTGTTGATGTCGGGTTCGCCTACAGAGAGGTTTCTTACGTCTACTCCTGCAGCCTTCAGCTCGGTGCTTTTCTGCGACATGGCAAGGGTCTGTGAGGGGGAGAGCGACTCTACGCGTGTTGAGATTCTGTTCATGATGATCAAGTGTTATGTTTCAAGGCTACAAATTTATGACTTAATGATCAAACTCGCAAACAAAAAACGCCCCGCTGCGGCCAAAGCCGGGCGGGTGGGCGGAGTCGAGTGCTGAAACAGCCGTTGGTCGTGGCCTTGGAGCGAGGCCTGTCAGTTGATGTAGATGGCTTTGCCGTATGCGGGTATGCATCGTTCGTCGGGGTGATAT
>JAIDKJ010000234.1 GCA_029051835.1 Paramuribaculum sp.
CCAATGGTCTCGAAACTATCCATTATGGCCGGAGTAGATATATTCTAGCACCGTGCGGGTCGACTCCTCAAACTCGCGGTTGAATGCCGCCGAGAATGAGCCTCCCCGCTGGTCGTCCTTGCGGTAGTTCAGGCTCTGGCCGATATGGAGAGATTTTCCCTCCGGCTTAAGGCTGAATCCGTTGGAAGTGCTGATCTTCAGGTCGTGGCCGAGTTGCCGGCTCATGATCCGCTCGTAGGTGTCGCCTCCGGAGAGGAAGTTGGTTCGGTCGGTGGTGGAGGTGTTGAGGGCGCGCGTGTGTTCTATGGTAGTATTGCCGCTGGTCTCCCATTTGCCGTCCTCCGCGCTGACAATATAGTCGAGACCTCCGGTCTTTGTGCGGAAGTCGCCCGGATTGCGTGTCATAGTCCAGGAGCTGGTCTTTCCCGGCTGACGGCTGTCGTTGACATTGTTGACGGCTCCGATGAGCGTCAGGCGCGACCGGTTGGTAAACCACATGCCGAACAGTCGCCCCATGTATCTCGACGATGTGCCTCCGCCGGCCTCCAGATTGAGTATATAGCCTTTGGCGTATTCTTTCTTGAGCCTGACGTCCATCACGTATTGCTTGTCGTTGTCGAGCTGCCGCCCTGCCAGACGACTTGTCTCGCCGTATTTGTCGTATACGGCGATGTCCTTCACTGTATATGCTCCGAGATTATTGAGCATCAGCTGATTGTTGCCTCTGAAGAAGTTCTTGCCGTTGAGCATCAGGCTCTCCACATATTTGCCGTTGACATAGATCTGACCGCCCTCGCGGATCTCTACACCCGGCAGCTGCTCCACGAGGGCGTCGAGCATCGATCCGTGAGCCAGGCTGAAAGCGTCGGCGTTGTACACCAGTGTGTCGCCCTTATGGTAGAATTTCACTTTCGAGGCGGTTACGGTCACCTCGTCGAGCTTGCGGCTTCGGGCTTTGTAGAGCGTCACGTCGGGGAGCTTGCGTTCGTTCTCGCGGGAGCCGATGTGCTCTATCACCAGCGGCACCTCCTCCGTTTCATACTCCGGATACGACACCAGAATGATATACCGTCCCTTGGCGCGCGGCACCTTCACGTCCACAGGATAAACACCGGTAGACCAGTGCTGTCCCACATATCGTTGCGAAGCGTCAAACACAGCCGGAACGGGCTTGCCGTCGGCTCCGGGTATCATGATGGTGTCGCCCGTGGCGGCATCAGTCACCGTCATGGTCAGTCCTTTGTCGAGATACGTGTTGCCGAATCCTTCCTTGACATGCATCAGTATGGTGAGCATCTGTTGCTGGGCTGAGGCCGCAAAGATCGTGGCGCAGCATGCAATGACTATTGCAGCGAGTCTTTTAGTCGTCATGGCTGTGGTTGATGGTTTGAAATGGATAATAAATGGTGGGTGAATTTAAGGGTTGGAATATAGGTGGAGCAGACTCGGATCGCAACGTAGATCGGTTGATAGCCGCCGTAACACACGCACATTGTCGCCGGAGTACGGCGCTTTTCTCATGGAGATTATGCTGCACAGATATTCGGCACTAAATTAACCAAAGAACATCTAATCTGCAATAGCGCGCCCATAAAATCGATCAACGTCGGGAAATTTTAATGCTCCGAAGATTCCTTCCCGCTTCCGGCATGCTGTTTCAGACAGTTGTAGTGAAGCCATAGATAATCCTCGATGCCCGACTTCATGATCGGACAGTCGTTCTCCGGGCGTCCCTGCTGAAGTCGCTGTATGCGGTCATAAGGACATCCGCCGTTGCACACCGGGAAGAGCAGACACTCCCGGCACTCTTCGTTTTCGAGCGGATCGGCTTCAGTCAGATAATCCATCAGAAGATTTTGGTCGCTGATGCCATCTTTCAGGTTTCCGTACACTTTCTCGGGGTTACCGACGTCATTCCAGCATTTGTAGAGCTCGCCTTCGGGGCCGATGACACATGAAGCGCTGTTTCTGACGGCGCATTCCGAGCGCGGATTCATCGGGAAGAAGGGCTTGGTGTCGTAGCCGTGAAGTCTGACCATATCCACGTAGAACTGATGACGCTTCATCTTGTCGAAGATACAGTCATAGCCGGTACCGGTGGTATCGGAGGTGAATCCGGGCGAGAGGAACACATTGCGGAGTCCCAGATCTGCCAGATACGTTTTCAGAGCCGGATAGTCGGTATGGTTGTTTTCATCGACGTTGATTCTGACCGTGACCCGTGTCTTGGGCGCATGCTCCGACAATAGTTTCAGCGACTCGATTATCCTGTCGAAAGTCGGTCCGCCGTTTTTCAGACAGCGACGTGAGTCGTGCCGCTCGCGCATGCCGTCGATGGTGATCTGCACCGAATTGATTTTCAATGCCTCAAAGCTTTTTGCCATTTCTTCGGTGATGAGATAGCCGTTGGTGATCATTCCTGCCGAATAACTGATGCCCATGTCGAGGAATTTGCGGGTCAGGCTCTTTATGCGCTCGAATCCGAGCAGCGGCTCGCCGCCGAACCATGTGACGCTCAGGTGCGTCATGCCGTTGTGCCGGCCGACGAAGTCCACTATGGCCTGTTCCGTATTGTCGGTCATGAACACCTGCGGCTTATCTTTCTCGAAGCAGTAAGGGCATGCGAAATTACATGCAAGTGTAGGATTGATCGTCACCGACAGACGTGTTTTGTCAAACCGTCCGTTCATCACGTGGAATTTCACCTTCCGGATCTCATACTCGTCGTCCACGTCGATCGCTTTGATCTGGCGCAGCATATCAAGCAAGTCCTTGTCGGCATTCGGATCGACCTCGTTGCGCTCAATCATGTTTCGCAGAGCGTCGGACATTTCGTCCGACAGCTCTACGAAAGAATTTGACAGAGAGTTGTAGAGCAGATGCTTGCCCTCCCGGTCAAACAATACATTATACTTCGACAGCATATAAAGATCTAGGTAATTGTTTATTTGAATTTATCCGCGCAAAAATTGGGACAATCCGTGGTTTGCAAATTGCCTATACAGGGCTGGAAATAACTTGAGCAGAATAACCCTCCTTCGCAACCAATCGGATTGCCATGACAATCCAAATCCGGGCGGTAACTTCCAGGATTGCAGGTTCCATCATATTTTTTGTCGGAAGAGGTTCCTACACATACAATGTAATGAGTGCATAAGGTTCCGCCTAGAATCTCTGACATCCCGAACTCGGAGATTGTTACCTCCGGGCGGGGCAGCTCGATGAATTTGAATTTTTCAATCTTCATGATTAAAAGTTTTATATGTTGATAAATTGGGGTGAATTATTGAATCATCGCGATGGCTTTAGCCAAAGCCTCCGCTTTGAGCCAGTCGATGGGTTCGTCTATGTCGATTTCAGTGCCGGGCGATGTTTCTACGATCTCTATGCGTCCCGAAAGCAGTGTGCGCGATCGTGCGATGGCTCCTGCCGACGATGCATAGAAGGCTCCTGTTTCTATCAGCGTGCCGCCGAACGCCTGTCGCATAGGCTTGGCGTCGAGTCGGTAGCTCATGGGAGTGCCGTCGTCGTTCCACACGAAATACTTCGTGCGTCGGCACGCTACGTAGGAGTCGGCCTTGGCGTTGTCGATGGCGTGTTGCAGCTGCCGGAAGTCGTCGGGCGACGTGAAGGGCGACGTGGCCTGTGCGAGCACGAGCATATCGTCGGGAGCGGGTCGGACAGCGTCGATAAACTCTCTGACCACTTCAATTACCGGCGCGGTGTCGGTGGCCGACTCCGCGCTGCGTCGGTAGACCCTCACGTGTGGCTTCGCCTCTGCGAGATATCGCTCTGCGCGGTCGTCGTCGGTGGCCACCCATATCTCGGCGGCGGTATGCGAAGCCGTGATCGCGTCCACTACCCATGCCACGAGAGGCTTTCCGCCAAGAATCTTCATGTTCTTGTCGGGCACACCCTTGCTTCCTTTGCGTATGGGTATGAGGTAAATCAGTCGGGGCATATCGGCTGTCAGTTTTTTGAGGCGATCGTGAGGAGAAAATCAGTCAGGTGTCAGAGATCGATGTGTCCTGTCAGCGTATATCCGTCGCCACGCATCCGGAGCATATATGTGCCGTGGAGTCCGTCTACGGCTTTGAATGCAGTGGCGGGATCGGATGCGTCGGCAATGCATAGACTTCCGTCAGCCTCCCAGATCTGATACCGTACAATGCCGTCGAGCAGCGGCGATGTTCCGCTGACAGTTCCTGCCTCGACATCGACCACCACCATTATAGGTGCAGGGGGCATTCTTATGCCACGATCGGGTAGATCCTTAGTGTTTTCATTATCTCCGTATTCCGGTGTGACGGGGACAATTTGTGAAAACACTTCTATCGGCGACAATATCGCGAACAGTAACAGGATGATTTTACTAATAGTTTTAGTCATATGTTATGCTTTGAATCTGTTCGCAAAAATATCCGCAATATTTGATAGAGAAGTTAAAAAAGTGTTCGAAAAGTGTTCGAAAATCCGGCAAAACGGCTTTTTCAAACACTTTTCGAACAAATACCAATCAGCTTATAACAAGCGAATGGCGAGATCGAGTTCTTGTGGGGTGATTAGTCCAGAAAAAACGACATTACATATTTTTTGTCTTCGGTATGAAGTAGCACTTTTTGAACGGTTGATAACGTGTGAGATTTCGGTAGTTGAAAATCCCAAGCGGATTAAAACAACAAGATGATATTCTTGTCTGGAAAGTGGTCGTTTTGCAATTATACTCAAATTGTATCTAAAATGAGGACATGTATGGTCAAGAGCTGTTGTTATATCTTGCCAAAGATCGCTCTCATCATTGAGCACACGATTCTTTCGCAGTAGTTCAGACACGATATTATATCCTTCTGAACCAATCGCGCTATTGGGGACCTCTTTAATGAGTGACATTCTTTGTTTTAGTTTTAATATCTCCAAAGAAATCTCACGTTTCATCTCTTTAATGGAAGGGTCGTCATAAGTTATAGTCCCGCTCTCTAACGGTATGTTTTCGCGTGATTGTTCAAGTTTGAGGGAATCTATAATGCGGTTTAGATCAGAAATTGAGGCCAATGCTTGTTTTAGTTGTGTTTTCTTACCCTCTATCAGTCGGAGCATTGTATAGGTGCTAATTATAAGCGCCAGAATGATTGCTAATGACGTAGCTAAAAGAAGATACAGATGTTTTTTGTTTTCAGACAGACGCAGAGATTCGCGTACGTGAAGATTGTAATTGTATATGGAGTTTTGAAAAATTACCGATTCTGCATCTGATCGATTGTTGTTTTGTTCCAATGCGCTAAGATAATGATTGAAGAAAGAATAGGCTGTGTCAGTGGTATAGAACCCTCTGATTTCAGGCTTTAGGAGAATGTTATAGGCGGTTATTCTGTAACTTGGATTGCGGCTGCCCGTAATTTGTTGGGCATAATAATAGGCGGAGTCGTATTGTTCTGATTTGTAATATATTTCTGCTGCGGTAGCGGTGAAATAATCCCTATCCTGTCTGAAAACTTTTTCAGGAACGGTATATATAAGATCTCGTGCTTTGTCAATGTCTTTGCATAACAATGCGTTGGCAGCTAAAAAACCTTGGATGTACGCTTTGATTGAATCTGACTGATGGGATGCTATATCTTGTGCTTTCGTAAAATGTATGTCTGAGTTGATATAGTCTTTATTATATAGATATGTGGATCCCAACAGCTGGTGTGCGTAAGCAATATGTGTTGAATCGCCAGACTGTAGGGAAATTTCAAGGCTTTGTTTTAGATATGGTATAGCCTGAGAATATAGACGCAGTTGTGTCATAAGTCGTCCGGTCTGGCTGAGGACGCGGTTGCGCAGATCGGTCTGCGGGGTGTCCTCCGGTAGGGAGTCGAGTGCGTCCTGGAAGTATCGGAGTGCTGTAGGGTAGTCGCCGAGGTCGGAGTAGACGCGTCCGGCATAGTATAGTGCTTCGGGTTGACGGTCGGTGCTCTTGAAGTAGGCGGCAGCGTCGAGTATGAGGCTGTCGGAGGTGTGTGTGATGTATGCCTTGTCGGCGGCTTTGACGCTGACAAGGTCGTGGAAGTGGCGGTCGGCCTCTGACAGGCTGTCGTAGGGGAGCGAGTCGAGCAGGCGCAGTGCGGCATACGGATCGGTGTCAGTCAGCGCGTCGGCGCGCAGCAGGTCGGGGTTGCGGCTGATGCGCGAGCATCCGGCTGCAATGACCGCAATGGCGATGCTTATGAATAGTGCGGTGATTATGAATAGTAATGTGCGCTTCATGGTTATGGCTTTAATCTTTGCAAATTTACACATTTATCCGTTATGTGCAAAAGCAGTGTCATCTGCCGGCGATGTGTCGGCCTACAAAAGCAGCGTACCTGACACTCCCCGCTCGTGGGGAGGCAGGTACGCCGCCGTTGTCATTTATAGCTTGGCTGTGTCGCGGTCAGTCGCGGCTGTTGCCGAAGAAGCGGAGCAGGTAGAGGAAGAGGTTGATGAAGTCGAGGTAGAGGCTCAGCGCGCCGAGGGTGGCGAGCTTGCCGGCGGCCTCGAAGGGAGCTTCTGCGGCCCACTGTTTGATCTTCTGGGTGTCCCATGCGGTGAGGCCCACGAAGATGAGCACTCCGAGGCCGGAGATGATCCAGTCGAAGGTGGAGTTGGCCCAGAAGATGTTGATGACCGTGCAGATGATAAG
>JAIDKJ010000235.1 GCA_029051835.1 Paramuribaculum sp.
CTCCGCTACCGTGGGCGAGAACTTCATCGAGGATCCCGGCCTGCACCGCACTCTGATCGGCGACGGTCTGGCCACCGCCATCAACCGCATCAAGGACGGAAAAGCTAAGTCAAAGAGCATCATACTGCTTACCGACGGCTCAAACAATACGGGCAATGTAGCCCCAGTCACAGCTGCCGAAATCGCTAAAAAATACGGCATCAAGGTGTACACCATAGGCATCGGACGCAACGGCATGGCGCCGTTCCCGCAAGAGAACGCGTTCGGACGCATCGAATATGTGAATCTGCCCGTGGTCATCGACGAGGCCACTCTCCGCAACATTGCTTCCATAACCGGTGGCAAATATTTCAGAGCCACCGACAACAATGTGCTCAAACAAGTGTTTGACGAGATCGACACTCTTGAGAAAACAGTGCTCGATGTGCGCAACTTCAGTCACACCGAGGAAAACTACATGATGTGGGCATGGATCGCCTTCGCGCTGCTGGCGCTTGAGCTGCTCCTGCGTTTCACCGTGCTCCGTACTATCCCGTAAAGTTATAATCAACGCGTAAACATATGTTGAGCTTCGCATATCCTCAATTGCTATATCTGCTGCTTGCCATCCCGGTCATAGCGGCACTGTATTTCCAGAGTCGTCTGAGCCGGCGCCGGCGTCTGCGCCGTTTTGGCCAGCTCAGGGTTGTCCAGGCAATGATGCCCGACTCATCGCGCTATATGGGCTGGATCAAGCTCACTGTGGAGTGTCTTGCTCTGGCGTTTATCGTCATAGCGCTGGCCAGACCTTACACCACAGGAGGCGACACCGCGTCGAACAACGAGGAGGAAACCGTGTCGAGAGGCATTGAGGTGATGATATGCGTCGACGTATCGAATTCGATGCTGGCTTCGTCGACCGATGATCCTCGCGGCGTAAGCCGTCTGCAACGTGCAAAATTCATTCTGGAGAAACTGATCGACAAAATGCACGACGACAAGGTAGGTCTCATAGTGTTTGCCGGCGACGCCTACACCCAGCTGCCCATCACCTCCGATTATATTTCGGCAAAGATGTTTCTCAACGGCATCAATACCGACATGGTACCGACCCAAGGCACAGCTATCGGAGCGGCCATCGACATGGCGATCAACTCGTTTACGCCCGACAGCGATTTCCGCAAGGCTATAATCGTGATCACCGACGGCGAGAACTTCGAAGACAATGCCATAGAGGAAGCCAAACGTGCGGCGTCGGCCGGAATTCAGGTAGACGTGATAGGCATCGGCGGCGGCAAAGGCTCACCGATACCCATGAACGGAGGCGAATATCTCAAAGACCAGCAGGGGAAGGTAGTGATGACGGCTCTCAACGAATCAATGGCCAAAGAGATAGCCCGGGCAGGCGACGGAGTGTATCTGTCGGGCGGCTCCTCATCGGTAGTGGGCGATCTCGACAGTCATCTCGACAAACTCGGCAAAACGGAGTTCAAGCGCCGCGCGGCCGCTTCGGCAGCCAACGAACTGTTTCCCATCGCCGCGATACTGGCCATATTGATGCTTGTGATCGACGGACTGCTCCCCTACTGCAAGATATCGTGGCTCCGCGACATCAACTTCTTCACAAAACAAACCACAGGAAAGAAAGATGAAAACGGCAAATAAGGCTTTAGCTATGATACTGGTGGCTGCGGCGGGGATGCTTTGCCTGCCCGCCCGCGCCGCCGACAGCGACAAGGAGGTCGTGCCCACCACCAAGCAGGAACGCAACCTCATCAGAGAAGGCAACAGTCTGTATCGTCAGAAGCGTTATGCCGATGCCGAAGTGAAATACAGAAAGGCTCTGGAAGAGGTGCCACAATCTGAAACAGCCCTCTTCAATCTCGCCGCATCGCTCATCCGTCAGAGCGGATCGGCCGATCCCAACAGCGGCAACAATCCTATCAAGGACGCATCGGAAATATTGCGGCAGCTCGGCAAAGAGGGGTTTGACACAAATCTTTCGGGCAAAGCATTCTATAATCTTGGCAACATATCGTTCAACAACAATGATTTTGCCGGCGCTGTGGATATGTACAAACACTCACTGCGCAAGAATCCCAACGACGACAAGGCGCGCCAGAATCTGCGCATAGCCCAGAAGAAGCTCGAACAACAGCAACAGGATCAGCAGAATCAAAATCAGGACAAGCAAAACCAGGCCCAGCACCAGACTCAGGAGCA
>JAIDKJ010000236.1 GCA_029051835.1 Paramuribaculum sp.
TTTCAGCGCTACGAGGTCGATCCATCCGCAGCGGCGTTCACGCCCGGTGACAGCTCCGTATTCGTGTCCGAGATCGCGTATGAGCTTGCCTGTTTCATCGAACAGCTCCGTGGGGAACGGTCCGCTGCCGACTCTGGTGCAGTAGGCCTTGAATATGCCGTAGACGTCGCCGATACGGTTGGGTGCCACGCCGAGTCCGGCGCAGGCTCCTGCGGTGATGGTGTTGGACGATGTCACAAACGGATATGATCCGAAATCGACGTCGAGCAGCGTTCCCTGCGCTCCCTCGCACAACACGCTCTTGCCGTCGGCGAGCGCACGGTTGATGAAGAATTCGCTGTCGACGATATCGAAAGTCTTGATATAATCGATGGCCTCCATCCATTTGCTTTCAAGCTCTATGGCGTCGGGCTTCGCTCCGAGCGCGGCGAGCATGTCGATATGGCGGTCGCGCGCCTTGGCATACCTTTCGCTGAAGTCAGACATCAGCGTGTCGCCGAGTCGCAGTCCGTTGCGGCTGATCTTGTCGGTATATGTCGGTCCGATACCTTTTCCGGTGGTGCCTATCTTGGAGCTGCCCTTGGCCTTTTCATTGGCGGCGTCGAGCAGACGGTGGGTAGGCATGATGAGATGCACTTTTTTGGAAAGTTTCAGGATCGACCGCAGGGGTATGCCTGATTTCTCAAGGCTTTCGGCTTCTTCGCGGAAGAGCACCGGATCAAGAACCACTCCATTGCCTATGAGGTTGGTCTTGCCGTCCTGAAAAATGCCGGAAGGGATGGAGCGCAATACATATTTCTTGCCCTCGAACTCAAGGGTGTGACCGGCATTCGGACCGCCCTGGAAACGGGCTATGATGTCATAGCGCGGCGTGAGTACGTCCACTACTTTTCCTTTTCCTTCATCGCCCCACTGGAGGCCGAGCAACACGTCTACTTTCATTGCTTTTTCGATATTGTATGATTGGTGTCGATTTTTATTCTTTTGTCCGTGATGATGGCCTTGGGCGTCGTGCGCACCGGGAGCATACTCCGTAGATGTACAGGTCGGCGTAGGCCGGATGAAACGAGGCGTAGCGCTTCGACGCCAGCATTCTGTCGATTTCAGCATCCTTTACCTCCTTGACCTTGCCGCACTGTGTGCACACAAGGTGGTGATGGTTGGTGATGCCGGCCACCTTTTCGTACTGTGCCGGAGTGGAGCCGAAATTGTGGCGTCGGACGAGTCCGGCATCGACAAATATGTCCATGGTGTTGTAGACCGTGGCACGGCTGACATGGTAGCCGTCGGCGTCGAGCATACGATGGAGTGTGTCGACAAAAAAATGCTCCGACAGGCTGAATACTTTGTCGAGTATGGCGTAACGTTCGGGAGTCCGACGCAGGTGATGCTGCATCAGATACCGGTTGAGAGCCGCTGTGGCCGCTGTTTTTGTGCGTTCGTCGTTCATCGCGACACAAAGTTAAAAAAACCTTTTCACTTTGCCATAAATTAATGCCAAAAAAGAATAGCTATCATATTCCGAACTGTGTCTGAGCCGTGATCGGCATGAACTACAGGCGCTCCCGGCCACTGCACCGGAGCTGAGAAAAACGACACGGCCCGACCATGACGGCCGGACCGTGATGACATTCAACTTTTGTATGATACAGGCTTCGCGCATGACGTTCGATCGGGGCATGTCACGAAAGAGCGTCGGCGGCACTGTTCAGAAGTAGAAATTCATGGATTTGGGATATACCAGCATACCGCTGCCTATCTGCTGGGCTACGGCATCGCCACACGACCGGCGCACTATGGCGAGCGCGAAGGCGAGAGTGGATGCAGGACCGTTGCCTGTGATCAGATTTTCGAGCGCCACCACCGGAGCATCGCGCATGACGATCTTGTCGGATTCGGGCTGCATACCGGGATAGCAGGTGGCCTCACGTCCGTCGAGAATGCCGAGCGGAGCGAGCACCAGTGCCGGTGATGCGCAGATGGCGGCGATTTTACCGCCTTTCGCCGCATGGGCACGCAATGCGTCTGTGACGATCGGGCTGTCGGCGAGATTCTGCGCTCCGGGCATTCCTCCGGGGCATATCAGCCACTCCACATCATTGAAGTCGGCATCTTCGGGAAGAAGATCGGCCACAACGACCACCCCGTGGGCGCCACACACTTTTTCACTGTTCTCGGGGTTGATAGCCACTGTAAGCACTTCCATGCCGGCACGGCGCATGACATCGACTGTTGCCAATGCTTCCGTTTCCTCAAATCCCGGCGCTAAAAACAAGTAAGAGCGTTTCATGAGTAAATATTTAGGATTGGTGATAAGTAACTCTCAAAAATATGAAAGATAAACAATCGGTTCGGGCAAATATAGCCATTATTCGGGGATTTTTATGTAATTTTGACAGAAATTTTCAGCAGCATGAAACATTTTTCACAGGCAGCACTGACAGTCGCGATCATGGCAGGAGTGGCAATATGCGCCGGGGGATGCGACTCCGGCCGCTGGCGGTCGGCGCAGGGATGCGTCTGGGCCACAACATACCACGTGACATATCGCGGCCAGCATGATCTGTCGGATTCGATCCTGGCGACCATGAGCCGCGTGGAAAAATCGCTGTCGCCATTCGACAAGGGATCGGTGATAAGCCTTATAAACCGCAACGAGAGCGACCGCTGCGACTCACTGGTAGCCACAGTGACCGCTGCGTCGCGCCGGGTATGGAGCATAAGCGGAGGCAAGTTTGATCCGACGGTGGCACCGGCCGTCAACCTGTGGGGGTTCGGGTATGACACGGCGGAAGGCGAACCGACAGACGAGGCCATCGACAGCGTAAGAGCCATAGTCGGCATGGACCAATGCATGACCGTCGACGGACGTATGATCAAAAAGGACAGCCGCACACAGTTCAATTTCAGCGCTATCACCAAAGGTCTCGGTTGCGACGAAGTGGCCGCCATGATGAAGCGCAACGGTGTCGACGACTTCATGGTGGAGATCGGAGGCGAGATAACACTCGGAGGCAAGAATCCCGCCGGAGAAAAATGGCGGATAATGATAGACATGCCTAACGACAGCACTGCCGAGGGAACACGCCACGGACTGACCACCATAGCCCTAACCAACTGCGGCATTGCAACTTCGGGCAACTATCGCAACTACCGCGACACTCCGGAAGGACGCATAGGCCATACGATCGATCCGCTGACATGCAGTCCGGTGAAAAGCTCCACCATATCGGCCACAGTGATAGCCCGCGACGCCATGACTGCTGATGCACTGGCTACGGCCTGCATGGCCATGAACGCCGATGCGGCCATAGCCATGATGGAGCGCGAGCCTGACACCGAAGCCATGATAGTC
>JAIDKJ010000237.1 GCA_029051835.1 Paramuribaculum sp.
TCTGTGTGCCGCGTGGGGCTGTGAGCCGGTATGAGGTCGAGGAGTGCAATCGTCCGGGAACAGAACTGGTGCGCGACCGGCGCACGTCGCGCCGCTACGTGGAGTCGGGACGTGCCGGACTGACGCGAATCGCCGTTACGGCCATAGAGCCGGACGATGTGGATTGCCTGATAGATATATGTTATGCCAACGGTAACGGACCGGCAGGCTTGCCTTCGGCCACGGCTTTACGCCGTGTGACTGTCAATGGCGAGGATGCCGGCATAGTGGTGATGCCGCCGCGTGGCGGAGGCTGGTGGCTCTCCACCGGTTTTTCGTCGAGCGTCAGAGTACGGCTGCGAAAGGGATCGAACGATATAGTCCTGTCGGTTGTTGACAATCTCGGAGAGCCGTCACCCGATGATCTGGTGCTCGTCGACAATATCAGAGTTATCAGGCTGACAGATGAACCATTAAAGCGATGAAACGAATAGGAATACTGAGCGACACGCATTCCAAATGGGATCCGCGCTATGCGGCGCATTTCGACGGATGCGATGAGGTGTGGCATGCTGGCGATATAGGCGATATCGGTCTGTTGCAGCAGTTGCGCGAGTGTGCGCCGGTGGTGAGAGCCGTCTGCGGCAATATCGATTCGGGTGAGGTGCGGCGCGAGTGTCCCGAGCTTCTTGAATTTGAAGTGGAGGGAGTGAAAGTGTTGCTGACTCATATCGGCGGATACCCCGGCCGCTACCGTCCGGGAATGAAAAAGCTGCTTGCGGCCGACGGAATACGGCTTATGGTCTGTGGCCACTCTCATATACTCAAGGTGATACCCGATCCCGAACTGGGACTGCTTCATGTCAATCCTGGAGCGGCGGGTGAGCAGGGATGGCAGAGGGAGCGTACGCTCGTGAGGCTTACTCTCGATGCCGGCGATATCAGGGATCTCGATGTGATTACTCTCGGCCGTCACTGACCGGACTGAGCCATATTAGGATTATAACGATTGCGTAAGAGTCTACTAAATAAGATCAAGGATATGAAGAAACTGATGATAGTTATATCGGCCTGTGCTCTGCTTGCAGGCTGTAAGACAAATGAAGCCAATTATCGCCAGGCATATGAGGTGGCGAAGCAGAAATATGAGAATGTCGATACGGCGAGCACGGCGTCCCATAGGCTGGAACGCTATGCGCAGCCGCGTCCGAGGGTGGTCGACGGCGATACGCTGCAGCTGCTCGTGCAGCCGCTCAACGCTGTGGCCGGCGAGGGACTGACGTCGTCGCAGATTGGCCGCTATAATGTGGTCGTCGGTCAGTTCAGGCAGATCTTCAATGCCCGCCAGATGCGTCAGCGCCTTATCGGGTCGGGCTATGGATCTACAGCCATACTCGCTTCGCCGATGCCGCTCTATTATGTTGTGACAATGACTACCGATACGGCGTCGCAGGCTGCCGCTGAAGTCCGGCGTCTGCAGTCCGACGCGGCTCTGAAACTGCGCTCTCCGCTGCCGTTCGTCATCTCGCCGCGCTGACCCACGCTTAGCAAAACAATCACCGGATGACAGTGCCGTCAGACACTCTCATCCGGTGATTTTGATTTTACGACAACCCGGTTGATTCTATCGCTTCACGACCGATGCGATTGTGTCGATGCCGGCTGCTGTTGTCGGTGCGAATGCTGGCGATGCCATGTATTGGCGCAGACTTGCAAGCAGCTGACGGGCTTCGGGGCGATTTTCAATGTCGGTCCAGAAGTCTACGCCGCTCACGAGCAGTTTGCCGCCTCCGGCCTCGACCTCAAATATCAGTCCGAGCGGACGGTTGGTAAACCAGTCGTCGATCACTCTGACGATCGGACGTGCCGACGGAGCCACTTTGGCCAGTTTTATCACGGATGAGTTGGTCATGGCATCCCACCATTGATAGTCGCTGTGGTAGTCGGTCGGAAACATTCCGAGAGCCGGATGTGTCGGATCGACAAGCACGCCGAGCGTGTGGGGCGCCTGTCCGTTGGTCCATGCGGTGTTCCAGAATATGCTCGAAAAGCCGTTGGCGATGTCGCCGCCGAGCGAGTCGGTCAGCTCTCCTTTGCGCACCGAAAGCAGCACTTTGCCGCCTCGTGCCAGTTCGGCTCTGGCTTTGTCATCGATACGGTCTGTCATCATTATGGCCGATGCGTCGCCTGATATTTCGGGCGTTTCGGGATAGACCCATATATTCCATCCGTTTTCGTTGTCGCCGACGGTCGTCGTAAGACGTAGCGCGGCAGGCGTCTTGACATCTCCAAGAGCCACTTCGATATTACCGAGTATGTGGCGGTCGCCGGCGCGTAGAATGTCGTGACAGAATTCGCCCGAGGCCACTGTAGAGCCGCCAGCATCGGTAAGGGTCCATCGGGCGGGAACGGTCGCTTCGATATCGTCGGCGCCGAAGTGTGCCACGCTGACGGCGGTGCGCAGTGTGTCGGCTGTGGTGAATATCATCCGGGGCAGATGAGCCAGCGGGACGATCGGATTGCAGAAGCTGCTGAATTCGTCGGCACTGACGTAGCCTTTGGGTTCATAGAAGGCGTCGAGCACACCTACAAGAGCTGTGCCTTGCCCGGGGAAGTCCTCAAGTCCGAGAAGCTGGAAACCGTCCATGTCCGACGAGCGGAGCGCGGCCTCGATGTCGGCCTTGTAGCAGAGTGTCTGCAGCCGGCCTGATGCCAGCAGGAAACTGTCGGCCAGAGCGGACATGCCGGCGTCAGTCAGGGTGGTTCTGAACAGTTCCATGTTGCGGGGTTTCATCACGCCGGTGTATTTCTCGATCTCGCGGAAGTTGGGATATACACACCATTGCCCTATCTCATGGCTGACGATTGGCTGGCTGTAGTGCGATGTATAGTCGTCGAAGGTGAAGTCGGCGGCCGGACGGCGGGCGTTGATGATGCTTCGCAGTCCTTGACCCCATCCCTGGATACGCGGACTGGGATCGACCAGAAACTGGCTCTGGGGCAGATTGGGCCAGCCTGACGCTACGGAATATATGCGGCGGTTGTCGCGGGCTTTCCATCCTTCGACGAAATCCGTGAGATACTTTACCATGCCGGCTCCGGCGGGTTCATTGCCATAGGTCATCATTACGAATGACGGATGATTGCCGAATGCATCAACAATGGCCTTGCTTTCATCGGCGATGAATCCGTCTACGGGATGTCCGTCGCCTATGGTGGTCGACTGGTTGGCCCATGATCCGCACTCTATCTGCAGATAGAAACCTTTGCGGTCAGCCGATGCGAAGGCTGCTTCGGGCGGACACCAGCTGTGAAATCTCACGTGATTCAGTCCGTGTGCCTTGAGGGTGTCGAATATCTTGTCCCATGCGGCCTCGTCGGTGGGAGGATAGCCTGTCAGGGGGAAAGCCGCGCAGTCAAGCGTGCCGCGCAGGAACACCGGACGCCCATTCACCAGTATTTTGCCGTCGCGCGACTCTATCGAGCGCATGCCGAAGTTCAGCGACCGACTGTCGGTCATGTCTTCGGATTTCACCTCTTGCCTGAGGGTCAGGAGCGTGGGGGTGAATTCATCCCAGAGTTTTGCCTCATCGCCGAGCGACAACGTGCTTGCGATCTTGTTCTCTCCCGGCAGAAGTGTTAGCTCCTTGCGGTCGCTGATCTTGCCGATGCGGTTGTCGAGAGTGGCATTGACAGTGCGGCCGGTGGCGTTGTTGAGATATGTTTCCACACTGACGGTGCGGTCGGTCACATTGGGGAATACCGTGGTGCGAGTGATATTGACGCAGTCACGGGCGCGAAGCTCCATCCGGCCAATAACGCCATTCCAGTTGCCTTGCGTGTGATCCGACACGCTGTGGGAGTTCTCGCCGGGGTCGATGCTGTCAATGCTGTTGTCTATCATCATTGTCAGCGTATGCCGGCCGGGTGTCAGAAGTTCCGACAGATTATAGATGTGCGGAGTCGAAAGCGATGATCTTCGACCGGCCTTGCGGTTGTCAACTGTGATCTCCGTGATCCAGTGGCATCGTTCGAGTTCTAATTCCACTTGTTTGCCTCGCCACGATTCGGGAATTTCTATTTCGCGTGAATAGTATGCTTTCCCGCGATAATATTTTTCGGGTTGGAGCCAGAATGGCACGTGGATATTGCCCGGCTCTCTGAACCTTGCATACTCGTCGTTTTTGAAAAAGGAGGAATCCGCAATGCCGCCCACCCAAGGTGTGTTCAGGCCGATTTCTTCACCAAGACCGTTCGTCGCCATAGATCCCGGAAGTTTTGCCGTCAGACTACGGTCAACGCCATCGTAGGAAAAAGACCATTCGCCCGACAGGTCGATGCTTGGTTCGTGGCTGACGCATCCGGTAAATATAGCCAGACTGATGATTCCGCTACATATTGATTTGACTGTGTGATGCATGTGAATATGAGTGAATGTTTGTTGTGTTTAACGGGTAGTGCAAAATTACTGATGCCGGATGGTTCGCGAAATAGAAATAATCCTGAAAAAAGATGGACAATCTTACTTATTTGTATCTTTGCATTCAGATAACAGCAAACAGACATGCTACGCATCAAAGACGGTTTCTCAGGAGAGCAGGCATTCGTATTGCCGCCGGCATATATCCGCGAAATGGAAAATAATCCACTGTCGGCAGTGTTGCACATCACTGATATCGGATACTATCCGCGCGCTGCACATCACTATCGGCTACGTGAAAGTCCGATATGTCAATACGTGTTCATCTACAATGTCCACGGCAAAGGGTGGTATGAGCTGGATGGCCGGCGCTATGACGTGTTGCCTGATTCATATTTTGTATTGCCGCCCGGTGTGCCACATTCTTATGGCGCCGACGACGATGATCCTTGGACCATCTATTGGATACATTTCAAGGGATCGCTTGCCGGAGAATTCGTCATGTCACACAACGGACCGGTATCGATACGCCCCGGTATGCGGTCAAGAATCAGACAGCGGATAGCGCTTTTTGAAGAGATAATGTCGACCCTTGAAGGTGGCTACAGCAGTGAGAGCCTGTTGTATGCATGCTCGGTGTTTCATCATTTTCTCGGTTCGCTCAGATACCTGATACAGTATCGCGATGCGGCTGAAAAAGACAGCAGAGAGGATGATATAGTGCAGATGGCAATAAGATATATGAATGAAAATATCGCAAAGCCGTTAAAGCTTAGCGATATATCGCGTCATCTGGGCTGTTCTCAGTCATTCTTCTCTTCGATTTTTTCCGGTTCCACCGGACAGTCGCCGATATCATATTTCATTCAGCTTAAAATCAAGCGGGCGTGTAGCTTGCTTGATTTCACATCCTTGAAAATAAATCAGATATGTCATCTGGTAGGAATGAATGATCCATATTATTTCAGCAGGATATTCACCCGGACGATGGGTGTATCTCCGAGAAAATACCGTGAGATAAAAAAAGGATGAAATATATACCGGCGGCCGTTAACGCTCCGATAAGCCGGTATGAGATACAAGATGGCGATGTGTCGAAATTCAGGTTTTCGACACATCGCCTTGTTTTAGTCCGGATGGAGAGGTTGTTGTCAGAGTGATCCGGATGGGTCATTATGACACGACAGCATCTTCGTGTTCATACGGATTGCGAGGGCGTTGCGATACGCCTCCTGTGCGTCGGTTCATAGCATGTGATTATATCT
>JAIDKJ010000238.1 GCA_029051835.1 Paramuribaculum sp.
GAGTTGCCCGCCTACTCGCAGATATCGCGGTTTGCTCTTATGGACGAGGAGTTCGAGAAGACTCCCAAGCGGTCTATCAAGCGTTATCTCTATCAGCGATAATGCCGTAGATCCATCCGGTGATCTTGCGGAACAGGCTTGCAGGCAGTTTGTAGGCAAGCCAGCAATATAGCTTTGCCGACAGCCTTATGCCGCCGGAGCGCCATATCTTGCCGTTCACTTCCGTGAAGGTGTCCTTCCATCGTGTCGGCTCGGGATGCGGCGGCTGAAGCAGCTTGATCTTGGCGGCGAGTTTCAGCGAGTCGAGAAAGCGTCCGTAGCGGCCCGACAGCTTGTGGTCAACAAACCATTTCTCCATCAGCAGCGCGTAGACCATGCGGTCGCGCACTATCGTTTCAGTGCGGCCGCTTATGGTCATCGACGGCTGTTTCGTATCGTGGCAGTAATAATACACAGGCGTGTCGGTGGTCGATATGCTCCGCGCAAGAGCTATCGCGCGGCAGCTGACGCTCAGATCCTCCCAGAAGTCTATCCCCTCCGTGGGCAGCAGATCGTTGTCGGTCACGAGCGAGCGCCTGATCAGTTTGTTGCATAGTGAGAAGCCGGCCGTGTCGATTCTCATGCGGTTGAGGCCTCTGGCTATCTTCGACCGTCGTATCCGCCTCCTCCCTTTGGCTCTCAGTTCGTAGTGCGGTGCAGCCACGATGTCGGCGCCCGCGGCAGCCTGCAGGAGTGTCGACAGGGCGTCGGGATGCATCATGTCGTCGGCGTCGCACTTGATCAGATATTCGCCCCGCGCCTTTTCCACTCCCGTGCGGTAGGCCGATGCCGACCCGCGGCGGAACTGATGGGCCGTCAGCACGGTCCGTTCGGCCATTTTCCGGTCGAGCCGCAGATACAGCTCCACTATCTCTTCGGAGCGGTCGGTGCTCCCGTCGTTGACAAGCAGATATTCCACCGCTTCCCCGATACTCTGGGCCGAGAGGCTTTCGAGAGTGCGCTGTATGGTGCGTTCGGCGTTGTGATATGGCACTATGACGCTGATGAGGATCCTCGCGTCGGCCGACGCTGCTGGGCGTTGCGGTAGAGTGGATGATGCGGCGGTCATTGCTGGTGTCGGCGACGTGGGATGCGTGGAAACATTCTCTTGACCGACGAAAGCCGCAGACTCATCCGCGGAGCGGCTATGACGGCCGTCACTGCAGTGATTATGGCTGCCAGGCCTATGATCTCGCGCGGACCCAGCTGCTCGCCGAACACGCTCACTCCGATCACTACGGCCGTCACAGGCTCAAGCGCTCCGAGTATGGCCGTGGGAGTGGAGCCGATGTAGTGTATTGCGCCCGTAGTGCAGACAAACGACAGCGCCGTGGGAAACACCGCCAGACACACAAGACAGCCCCACAGCCACCAGCGGTCGGCAGGCGGCATCTGTATCTCGCCGGCTATGAGCAGACGGGCGGCGAAGAGCATCACGCCGAACAGCAGCAGATAGAACGTCACGCTCAGCGTGGCCACATATTTCAGCGACGATTTGTTGACCGCCACGATGTAGATGGCGTAGGTCAGCGCCGAGGTCAGGGCTAGGGCAGTGCCGGCAAGGCTCAGCGACTGGCCGTCGCCGCTGCGGTAGAGCAGGCCTATGCCGCCGAGCGCGAGAGCTATGCTGGCTATCATCACAGGGCTTAGACGCTCCCTGTAGAACGCGGCCATGATCACGGCCACCATCACCGGATATACAAACAGTATGGTCGACGCTATGCCCGCATCCATATAGTTGTAGGAGAGAAACAGCGATAGCGACGACAGAGCCATGAGCATGCCGAGAGTGGCCAGTGTCAGCGTCTGGCGGCGTGTCACCTTGAAGCTCCGCCCGCGTATGGCCGTCATGCAGGCCAGCAGAGGTATGGCCATTGCATAGCGGAAAAACAGCACTGAATCCGCTGTCATGCCTGCCGAGTAGAGGGGCAGGGCGAAGAGCGGATTCATGCCGTAGGTGGCCGCGGCTATTATGCCGAGGCAGTAGCCTTTGAGCCGTGGATTCATGCAGATGTGGTTGAGTGGATCATTTTACGCCTTTAGCGCCCTTGACACCTCCACCCATCGCGAATATATTGGCATCGTAGGTGGTGGTCTTGCGCTGACGCTGGCGGTCGCGCTTGAGGGCGAGCTTCACCAGGCGGTCCATCAGTTCGGCAAACGGTATGCCCGATGCTTCCCAGAGGTAGAACGAGAGCGATCCGGGGATAGTGTTGATCTCGTTGACATATATCTCGCCGTTGTCTTCGTCCATGATCACGTCGACGCGGCTCACTCCGTGGCACGACAGCACTCTGAATGTTTCGCCGGCCAGGAAACGGATCCGCTCGCTTGTGGCTTCGGGCAGGTCGGCCGGAATGCGCTTGGCCGAAGCCTGCATCCCCTTGGAGCCTTTCGAGCCGCCCATATATTTGTCCTCATACGAGAGTATCTCGCCGCTCTTGATAGGCTCTTCGCACACCGAGGTCTGATATTCGTCGCAGTCGCCGAGCACCGAGCAGTTGATCTCTTTCAGATTGTCCACCATGTGTTCCACGATGATGCGCGAGGAGTAGGCGGTGGCGTCGGTGACACACTGCACGAGGCGCTCGCGGTCGGCCGCACGGCCTATGCCCACGCTCGATCCGAGGTTGGAGGGCTTGACGATCACCGGATAGCCTATTTTTGACTCGATGCGGTCCACGACGGCCTGACGGTTGTCAAACCATTCCTTGTCGGTAAACCATACGTAGTCCACCACCGGCACATCGCACGCCTGAAGTATCATCTTCATCGTGATCTTGTCCATGCCGTTGGCCGAGGCGAGCACGTCGCATCCGGCAAACGGCAGTCCGATCAGGTCGAAAAGCCCCTGAATGGTGCCGTCCTCGCCGTTGGCGCCGTGCAGCACCGGGATCGCCACGTCGATGTGGGCTATGACGTCAGAGCCGAACATCTTGCGTTTGGCCGCATAAAGATTGGAATCGCCGTAGACGGGGCGCATATACACTTCGCTGCACTGCTGCAGAAGTCTCTTGGGGTCGCGGTAGTTCGACACTTCGGTGAGCGCCTCGCCCGTATACCATCGTCCCTCCTTGGTGATGTAGACCGGTGTCACATCGTAGATATCGCGGTCTATGGCTGCCATGGCCTGGGAAGCCGAAATGACTGAAATTTCGTGTTCGGTGCTTCTTCCGCCGAAAAACACTCCTATGTTGGTCTTCATATTGATGTGGTTTTATCTGACTCGCCGAAATTAGCTGCGAGTGATTTTTGAGAGTTACTTGTTGACTTGCTTATTTGAATGTGTCGGGCAGGTCGTTCTCATAGAGCACGGTGTCGCCCGGTTTCATTATGCCCGCCAGTTCGCTCTGTGCCTGGGCGAATGTGTCGGTGATGATGATCCTGTCGTCGGTCATGCCGCCGTCCGCTGCGCCGCTGCGTATCGCTTCGCGGTTGTAGCGGCCTACGATTATGGCTATGTCGGCGCATGAGGCTGCTTTGCGGCCAAGCTCATAGTTGAGCTTCTCCTGACGCTCTCCAAGCTCTATCATGCCCGGAGTGACCACGATGCGTTTCCCTCCGGTCATCCCTGAAAGCACGTCGAGCGCCATCGCCGAGCCGGTGGGATTGGAATTGAAGGCATCGTCTATTATCGTGATGCCGCCGGGGGTGCGGCGCAGGCTCAGGCGGTGTTCCACCTGGCGTATGTCGGCCACGGCGAAGCGTATCTTCTCCTGAGGCACTCCAAGACGCACGGCCACTGCTATGGCCGCCAGCAGGTTGGAGATGTTGCATTCGCCCACGAGGCGGGTCTGAAGCTGCATCTCAAGTCCGTCGGGTCCGTTGACGGTGAATGTGGTGCCTTGGGGCGAGTAGGTGATGTCGGTGGCGGTCCACTGGGCGCCGGCGGTGTTGCCCACTGCGTATCGGTCGCAATGCGTATTGGCCACCTCGCGGTTGGCCGCAAAAGGGAAGTCGTTGTTGACTGCCGCATAGCCGTCGGACGGAAGAGAGTCGACCAGTTCGAACTTGGTGCGCTGCACGTTTTCGATTGAGCCGAACGATTCGAGATGCTGTTCGCCCACGGCGGTCAGTATGCCGTAATCGGGATGCACGAGGTCGCATATCTCCTTGATGTCGCCGGGCTGCTTTGCTCCCATCTCCACGATGAACACCTCGTCGTAGGGTTTGAGATATTCGCGTATTGTGCGCACCACACCCATCGTGGTGTTGTAGCTGCCCGGAGTCATGCAGGTGGCGAAATGCTCGTCGAGTATGCGTTTGAGATAATGCTTTGTGCTTGTCTTTCCGTATGATCCGGTGATGCCCACCACCTTCAGTCCGCGGCAGGAGGCGAGGATGCGGGCGGCGTCGTCGCGATACCGTCTGTTGATCCTGTTTTCGAGCGGTTGCAGCAGCCATACGGCGGCCATGATCACGATATGCGATGCGCAGTAGAGCAGCTGCAGTGCCACAGCGGCCGCAAAGGCGGGCGTGAGCGGTGAAGGTTCGTCCGAGGAGGCTATGGCGGCCACAGCGGCTACGGCTATTGATATTATGGCGCTGACGGTGTAGATGCGGCGCGCGCGCGGGGTCATCACCAGCGGCTTCTTGTAGCGGCGGGTCGACAGATACCAGATATTGCCTATTGCGAAGGCGCCTATCAGGGTCATGCCGACGCGGTCGGTGGCGAATGCTGCCAGCGAGGCCAGAGCCACAGCCATTCCGGTCAGACGTGGCCACGAGGTGGTGTCGGCCGACGAGCGGAGCCACCGGCGGTAGCGATCGATGCGGTAGGAGTTCTGCTGCATCATCATCAGATCGCGGCGCAGCTCTGCCGCCAGACTTATTGCGGCGCATGCCGCTATTGTGAAGAATATGATCGTAATCAGCATATGTCAGTCGTTATCGGTTGTTGGTCGTAGATGTAGTCGTTTGGTCGGAAGCGGCCGGCGGGGTCAGGATTTCAGGAAGCTCGACATGACGGCGGCAAACTGCCGCGGGTTGTCGAGAAAACTGTAGTGGCCGCAGCCGGGAAACGATACCAGAGCGGCGCCCGGTATCAGGCGTTCCATGATGCGGGCGTCGCGCATCGGGGTGGCGGTGTCGTTCTCGCCCCATATGAGCAGCGTCGGAGCTTTTATTGCGGGCATCACGCGCCGCAGGTCGTGGTTGACCACTTTCGAGAGCACGGCTCTCATGCGGGGCGATGCCGCGGCGTAGTCGGCCGAGCCGTTGCGCTTCCGACCCTCTTCGATCTTGCGGGCGGCAGCCTCTTTGCCGAGGGTCAGCTGCATTATGTGCCGCGAAAGTTTGAATGCATAGACTTTGGCGTAGTATCGCAGACTGCGGCGCGGTTTTACTCCGGCGGCATCGATCAGTATGAGTTTGTCTACCGGACGGCGCGAAGCGAACAGTATGGCTATGCGTCCGCCGAACGAATGGCCGGCAAGCACCGGGTTCTCGATCTCCAGACGCTCGGCCAGTTTCTCCACGAGCGAGGTGTATTCCTCCACGTTCCATGCCTCGGGAGGCTCGGGGGTGCTGCCGAAGCCTGGCAGGTCGAGCGAATACACACGGTGGGTCTGCGAAGCTGTGCGGGCTATGGATGCCACGGTGCTGCTGTTGCAGCCCCAGCCGTGCATGAGTATCAGCGGGCGTCCCTGGCCGCTGACGTCATAGTGCAGCTGCAGACCATCGATTTCGCATATCTGTTCCATGTCGTTTCTTTTCGCAATTCTTTGGCAAAGTTACGTAATTCTTTCCAATGTAGTTTGCAGTATTTGTCGCAACATTCTCAAAAAGTTTGTGAAGATACGGCGCTGAGGATTTGGTGGAGTCGGGCGGCATTTGTACTTTTGTATTGATGTGTGGCCCGTTGCCATGCATTGCCGGCTTGCCGATTGTTGCAACAGTAGTTAGGATTCCACACAGATGCACAGACTGATGACCATCATATCGATAG
>JAIDKJ010000239.1 GCA_029051835.1 Paramuribaculum sp.
AACACTACATGTACGTCAGCTGCTGGAAATACACCGGCGACGACGAGAAGCCCATCCTTCTCAAAGAGCCCCTCAAGTATGAGGCTATCCAGGTTCAGACCCGCAACTACAAGTCGTAAAAACGTCAAGAAAAAAGCAAAACAGAAATGGAAAATACTATAAGCGTAAATCTGAAAGTTTGGCGTCAGCGTGGTCCGAAGGAACCCGGCCAGTTCGTCAACTATCACCTCGACAACGTGTCGACAGGCAGCAGCTTCCTCGAAATGCTCGATATGCTCAACCAGAAGCTCGTGGAGCAGAACGAGGAGCCGGTGGTGTTTGACAACGACTGCCGCGAAGGCATCTGCGGCATGTGCTCGCTCTACATCAACGGTCATCCCCACGGACCCGTGCAGGGCATCACCACCTGCCAGCTCCACATGCGTAAGTTCCACGACGGCGAAACCATCACCATCGAGCCGTGGCGCTCGGCCGCTTTCCCCGTGATCCGCGACCTTACCGTCAACCGTAACGCTTTCGACCAGATACAGCAGGCCGGCGGCTACGTTTCGTTCAACTGCGGCGGTGCTCCCGACGCCAACGCCACCCCGATCTCGAAAGAGGTTGCCGACGTGGCCATGGACTCCGCTACCTGCATCGGCTGCGGCGCCTGCGTGGCAGCCTGCAAGAACGGCTCGGCTATGCTGTTCGTATCGGCCAAGGTCAGCCAGTTTGCCCTCCTGCCCCAGGGACAGGTGGAGCGCAAGCGTCGCGCCCGCGCCATGGTCAAGAAGATGGACGAGCTCGGCTTCGGCAACTGCACCAACACCGGTGCCTGCGCCGCCGAGTGCCCCAAGAACATACCTCTGAGCAACATCGCCCGTCTTAACCGCGAATTCATCAAAGCAAAACTCGCCGACTGATAAGTCGCAAACTGTCAATAACTACGACTGCCGCCCTCGACAAGAGAGCGGCAGTCGCTGTTTTTTTAGTTCAATAAGAGCGTTGCAATGGCAATGACTCGTCGGATCGGCAGGGTGCGGTCAGACCGGAAGCTGTCGACCGGTCAGCCCGCGCCATCAATTGCCCGACGGGGGCAATATCGGCTTAGGCAGCACGAAGTCGGGATAGACGTCGGTGTCGACCGCCGTGGTGCCGCGCAGTGCGCCGTCGGGCATATAGAGCAGATAGACGTCGGGCTGTCCGGGCGTTTCCATCTCCACGCGATAGAAACTCTCCGAGCGACGCTCATAGTATTCGATATCGTCCACCGACCAGCTGCCGAACTCTCCGCCGGCGATAGCGTCGGCCACAGGCTGAGGCAGACGCGCGACATCGCGTCCGTAGTCAAACCCGGTCATGACCCACTGGTTGGACACATCGAACCATACGTCGGCGCTGACACCGTCGATCGTGCCTTCGGCCACGCTCCACGACTTCACTTTCTCCCACTCATTCACCTTCATACCGGGATATTTCACCGCGAGAGCCTGTTTCAGCTCCGCGTCGGGCGCGAGATTGTCGTCATTGTCATCGCTACAGGCGGCAAGAGGCGTAAACGCCAGCATCACCAGTGCGGCTGTCAAAAATTTTCTTATCATGAGTATAGTTATTAATTGGGTACTGTAAAAGTCACGGAGGGATAACACAGATCACCGCCGTGAGGTTCACGCCGAAGGCGTCGGATCGAGCTTCATTATGGCCTCGAATATCGATAGAGCGGCCTCGACCGAAGGCACACGCGATATCACGAAACTGCGCTTGCCCTGACGGTCGCGTATCTGACACCGCGCTACGTTGGCCTGCAACCAGGCGAGAATACGCCCGAAAGCGGCCGATTCGTAATAAGCCTTGTTGGTGTCGTCGACGAAATGAATAAACATCGATCCCTGCTTCAGCACCACCTTCTCCACACCGAGGCGCCGCGCCAACCGCCGCAGACGCGGAATGCGCAGCAGCTCGCGCGCCACAGGCGGAATCTCGCCGAAACGGTCGCGCAGACGCTCCTCGAACGCGTCGAGATCGCTCTCGCGCTCTATGCTGTCAAGCTCCTGATACAACGCTATGCGCTCGCTCTCCTGCGGCACGTAGGATGCCGGCAGCAGCAGCTCCATATCGCTCTCTATGGCGCAGTCGGCCACAAAATCCTGCTGATCGTCGGGCGTGTCGGCCATCACGTCGGCAAACTCCTCGGTGCGCAACTCCGTGACGGCCTCCTTGAGTATCTTCTGATAGGTTTCGTAGCCCAGGTCGGCGATAAAGCCACTCTGCTCGGCTCCGAGAAGGTTGCCGGCACCGCGTATGTCGAGGTCCTGCATGGCGATATGTATACCCGATCCGAGCTCGCTGAAGCTCTCTATGGCCTGCAGACGGCGGCGTGCCGTGGGCGACAGAGGCACCGACGAGGGCACCATCATGTAGCAGAAGGCCTTGCGCGAGCTGCGGCCCACACGGCCACGCAGCTGATGCAGCTCCGAGAGGCCGAAGCAATGCGCGTTGTTGATGATGATAGTGTTGACGTTGGGCATATCCACTCCGCTCTCTATGATGGTGGTGGATAGCAGCACGTCATAGTCGTGGTTGCCGAAGTCGATTATCGCCTGTTCGAGCTTTTCGGGAGGCATCTGACCGTGGGCGACGATAGTGCGCGCATCGGGCACAAGCCGCTGTATCATGCGCTCCAGATCGTAAAGTCCCTCGATGCGGTGGTTGACTATAAACACCTGGCCGTTGCGCGACATCTCGAAATTGACCGCTTCGAGCAGGGTGTCGTCGGTAAGCGCGCTGACAGAGGTGACGATCGGATAGCGGTTGGGCGGAGGCGTGGTTATCGCCGACAGGTCGCGCGCGCCCATTAGCGAGAACTGAAGCGTGCGCGGTATGGGGGTGGCGCTCATGGTAAGCGTGTCGACGTTGGTCTTCATCTGCTTGAGCTTCTCCTTGACGGCCACTCCGAACTTCTGCTCCTCGTCGACAATCAGCAGCCCGAGATCCTTGAACTTGACCGTCTTGGATATAATCTTGTGGGTACCGATCAGAATGTCGATCTTACCCGCCGCCAGATCGGCCAGTATCTCCTTGACCTGCTTGGCACTACGCGCTCTCGACAGGTATTCCACCCTGACGGGGAAATCCTTCAGGCGCTGACGGAAGGTGTTGTAATGCTGATATGCCAGCACGGTGGTAGGCACCAGCACGGCCGTCTGCTTCGAATCGCCGGCGGCCTTGAACGCCGCGCGCATAGCCACTTCGGTCTTGCCGAAGCCCACGTCGCCGCATATCAGGCGGTCCATAGGCCTGTCGCTCTCCATATCGGCCTTGACGGCCTGTGTAGCGGTCAGCTGATCGGGCGTATCCTCGTAGATAAACGATGCCTCCAGTTCGCGCTGCAGATATGAGTCGGGCGAGAAACTGAAGCCCTTCTCCTGCCGTCGGGCGGCATAGAGTCGTATGAGATCGCGGGCTATATCCTTGAGTTTCTCCTTGGTGCGCTCCTTGACGCGGTTCCACGCACCGGTGCCGAGCTTGTTGATCTTTGGCTCCACACCCTCCTTGCCACGGTATTTGGCCAGCTTGTGGAGCGAATGGATCGACACGAATATGGTATCGCCTCCGGCATAGACGAGCTTTATCATCTCCTGCACGTGACCGCCCACTTCGGTGCGAAGCAGTCCGGCAAAACGCCCTACGCCATGATCCACATGCACTATATAGTCGCCCGGCTCTATGGCGCTCAGCTCCTTAAGCGACAGAGCGAGCTTGCCTGAACGGGCGCGGTCGCTCTTAAGACTGTATTTATGAAAACGGTCGAAAATCTGATGGTCGGTGAAGACACACATTTTCAGCCGATGGTCGACAAATCCCGCATGTATGGCCGTGCCTACCGGCGTGAAGGGTATGTCGTCGCCACGGTCGGCAAAGATAGCCTTCAGGCGCTCGATCTGCTTGGGACTGTCGGAGAGAATGCAGACGGTGTATCCGTCGGCCAGAAAACGTCCGAGCGACTCGGAAATGATATCGAAATTCTTGTGATAGACAGCCTGCGGGGTGCAGCCGAAGTCGATCGACGCCTTCAGCTCCTTGCCCTCCGGCATCGGAGCAGCCGAGAAGAGCATCCGGGCGAATCCCCCGAACGCCTTGGCGAAGGCCTCGGGATCGACCACCTTCTGCATGGCGTCGGCATCGCCCTCGTCGGCGAGCAGCGAGCTTTGCGAGAAGTTCTCGCGGCTGACGGCCTCGACTCGCTCCAGAGTGTAGGCGGCGTCGCGCACGGCTATGAGGGTGTCGGAGGGGATAAAGTCGAGAAGCGACTCCCCGCGGGCCGACGAAGCGACGTTGGCGGTTACGGCCACTGACGCCACCTGCTGTTCGGAGAGCTGCGTTTCGGTATTGAACGTGCGTATTGAATCATCTCATCGCCGAAGAAATCAAGGCGATAAGGCATTTCGTAGCTATAGCCGAAAATGTCGAGAATGGAGCCGCGGATGGCAAACTGTCCCGGCTCATAGACGTAGTCGACCTCCTGAAACCCGTTGTCGCGCAGCCAGCGGGCGGTGTCGGTCATCGGCGCCACCGCTCCCCGTGCCAGCCTGAGAGTGCGGGTGTCGACATCGGAGCGCGACGCCACCTTCTCGGCCATCGCCTCGGGATAGGTCACGACAAAGCGCAGCGACTTGTCGGAGTGCCAGCGGTTGAGCGCCTCGGTGCGGAGTATCTCCGACGGCGGATCGATCTGACCGTACTTTATGGACCGCTTGTAGGCCGACGGGAACATCAGCACGGCATCGTCGCCAAGAATGCGCGACAGGTCGTGATAGAGATATCCGGCATCATCGAGCGAATCGCCCACCACCATGACCGGATGCTTGCGCGCCGGCATCGAAGCGAGCATCATGGCCGGAGCCGAGCCCGCGAGGCCATAGACATGGGCCTCATCGGCGGCCGACAGCGCTGCCTTAAGCGCCTTGAGGCGCTCGGCGGTCATGAACCGCGCGCAGAGATCGGCTATTCCGCTCATTTCCCGGCCGGCTTAAGAATGTCGGCGACGCGACCCGGAGTGGTGAGCACACTGCGCACACTGTCGATTCCGGGATCGAAGCGCAGGCCGGATGCGATGCGTCCGGGTTCCTGATGGTAGCGCTCCACAATCTCACGCACGAGCAGCGGCTCGATGGCCTTGCGGTGGGTGTCGAGATCGGTCGCAAGCGAGTGTTTGAGCATATTTTCAAGCACGGCGAACTGTGCGTTGAGCGAATCGCCCTCATAGCCTTCGATTTTGGCAGCCTGACGCAGACGGTCGAGCATCATCTCGCAGACGCGGTCGTAGTGGAAGCGTTCCGGATCTATCGAGCGTTTGAAGTCCTCATAGACCGAATCGGTAATGGTGAAGGTAGCGATATCCGGCACCTCGTCGGGATGCTCGGCATAATATCTGTTGGCGAAATCAAACGCCCAGAAACCGCTGACTATGTTGTAGGTCAGACGGCTTGCCTCGGGATAGTCCACCCTGACATCGGGAGTGATGCCGCCACCGTCGCGCACTATGCGGCCTCCGGCCGTGCGGAACTCGTTGGTGAGGCTGTCGGGTATGCGCGTCACCCGTCCATCCTCGTCGCGGTGGCTGTAGTCGATGGCCTGTATGAGTCGTCCCGACGGGATATAGTATCGTGCCATAGTCACCTTGAGCGAACCTTCGTAGGGGATGTCGCGGGTGATCTGCACCAGTCCTTTGCCATACGAACGGTCGCCGACCACCACCGCCCTGTCGAGATCCTGCAGCGCTCCGGCTGTGATCTCGGAGGCCGAAGCGCTCTCGCCGTCGATCAGTATGGCCAGCGGCACTTTGGTGTCGAGCGCCGCACCGGTGGTCTTGTAGACCTTCTCGTTGAGCACTCCCCTGCCACGCGTGCGGAGCACCTCGGTGCCTTTGGGCACGAAATTGCCCACCACCTTCACCGCGCTTTCGACCAGTCCGCCCGGATTGCCACGCAGATCGAGCACAATGGAGCGCGCCCCGTCGTCGAGCAGCGAGGAGAGAGCCTTGCGCACCTCGTCGCCGGTCGTTTCGGAGTAGGATGTCAGGCTTATGTAGCCCACCTTGTCGTCACCGTCGAGCATTCCGTAATATGGCACCGACGGGATGCGTATCTTCTCCCTGACCATGTCCACCTCGATCACAGAGTCGGCTCCGGCATACGGACGCCTCAGGCTGACGTGGAGCTTTGTGCCGGGATCGCCCTTGAGCCGTGCCGACACCTCGGTGTGGGTCTTGCCGAGCATCGTGTCGCCGTCGATGGCCACTATCAGATCGCCGTGGCGCAGTCCGGCGCGGAATGCCGGGGTGTCGCGGTGAGGTCCGGATATATATACATTGCCGTTGCGCTGCATGATGTATGATCCGATACCGCCGAACTCTCCGGTGCTCATGGAGCGGAATTCCTCGGTTTCGTTCTTGGGCATATATACCGTGTAGGGGTCAAGCTCGGCGAGCATGGCATTGATGGCGGTGGTCACCGCCTTGTCGGCGTCGATGGTGTCGACGTAGAACGTCTGCATCTCCTTGAACACCGAACTGAAAATATCGAGATTGCGGCTGATGCTGTTTTTCTTGCTGCGGGTGCCGGCGGCCGCACAGATCGTCGCAGCGATCACTATCGCCACTACTTGAAGCAGTTTCTTCATCGTGGAAGGTGGTTATGTGGTTGATTTCAAAATCGAAGAGCGAAATTACAACAATTACAACACTCTCGCAAACCCTCCGGTTTAATTTTTCATAACTCTCTGCCATGCAATATTTTTTTGAAAACTGAGCCGGAACTGTTTCAGATATCGCCGAGTATGCGTATTTTTGCATCAGATACCACTCAAAAACCACACAACAGACCCTCACCGGATGAACAACAGACTGCAACAACTGACCCGCTGCCTGGCGGCCTTCGTTATCGCGGCGGCCATAGCAGCCACCGCCTCGGCCGAAACCACCGTGGACATGAGATCGTACGGACTGCGCCCCGACTCCCGCGAAAACATGTCGCCTCGACTGACCAAAGCCCTCGCCGACATCAGCCGCCGCTACAACGGCAAGGGAGCCGTCACGCTGAAATTCGCGCCCGGCCGCTACAACTTCCACCCCAAAGGGAGCCACACGAGAGAACTGTATATCTCCAACCATGACCAGACCAACCCCAAGCAGGTGGCATTCTGCATAGAGGGCATCGACAGCCTGTGCATAGACGGCAACGGCGCCGACTTCATATTCCACGGCACTATGATACCTGTGGCGGTCATCGGCTCTACCCACGTGACACTCCGCGACTTCCACGTCGACTTCGAAAATCCGCATATAGCCCAGGCCACCATCGTAAGGTCGGATTCCACCGGCATAGAGTTTGAGGTGGCTCCGTGGGTAAAGGCCGGACACGATAAAAAAGGATTCTTCACCACCGGCGAGGGATGGACCGAACGCCAGCGTGGCGCCATAGCCTTCGAACCCGGCACGAAACGCGTGGCCTACCGCACGGCCGACCTGTATCTGCCGCTCGACAGCGTGGTCAAGACCGCCCCGCGCCGCTATTTCGCCCCCCGGTGGCGCAACAGCGCCATGCGTCCGGGCATGGTAGTGGCCATGCGTTCATGGGCGCGCCCCACTCCGGGAATATTCCTGGCCGACTGCACCGACACGAAGATAGCCAACGTCAAGGTCCACTACGCACAGGGCATGGGACTGCTGGCACAGATGTGCTGCGACATAACGCTCGAGGGATTCGAGGTGGCTCTTCGCGGCGATGACGATCCGCGCTACTTCACCACCCAGGCCGACGCCACCCACTTCTCGGGATGCAAGGGGCATATCAGCTCCACCGGCGGACTCTACGAGGGGATGATGGACGACGCCATCAACGTCCACGGCACATATCTCAAAGTCGTAGGCCGACAGGGATCGCGCACGCTCCGCGCACGATATATGCACGGGCAGACCTACGGCTTCCGCTGGGGCGAACCGGGCGACACCGTGCAGCCTGTCGACGCGCCCGTCATGGAACCCTACGGCGACCCTCTCGTCATAGCATCGATAGAGCCGGCCGACGCCCCCTCCATAGCGGGAGCCAAAGAGTTTGAAATCACCTTCACCACCGATATCGACACCGCCATCACCGCCGCCGGCGGCCGCTTCGGCCTTGAAAACCTGCAGTGGAGCCCGAGCGTGACATTCGCCGACAACACCGTGCGCAACAACCGCGCCCGCGGAAGCCTCTTCTCCACCCCGCGCCGTGTAGTGGCCGAGCGCAACCTCTTCGACCACACATCGGGCACCGCCATACTGCTCTGCGGCGACTGCATGGGATGGTATGAAACCGGAGCCTGCCGCGACGTAGTAATCCGCGACAACCGCTTTGTCAACGCCCTGACCAGCCTCTACCAGTTTACGGAAGCCGTAATCTCCATCTACCCCGAAATCCACCGGCTGAAGGATCAGAAAGGCTATTTCCACGGCGGCAAAGGATATCCGGGCATCGTGATCGAAAACAATACGTTCGAAACATTCGACGCTCCGCTGCTCTACGCCAAATCGACCGACGGACTGATCTTCCGCCGCAACACGATAACGCATAACACCGACTTCGCACCGTTCCACCACAACCGGTTTGCCATAAAACTTCAGCATTGCCGGTCGGTGGAGATCACCGACAACATCGCTCCGTCGACACTGTCGATGATCGTGGAGTGATCATCCGACCCGCATACCGCAACAAAGCCCTGTGCAGCGAGATAAAGATCTCCACACAGGGCTTTTCAACGCTCTATAAAACAGGTCGGTGTGATTTTTTTTAATAAAATCTGCTCCAATGCTTGCATATTTCATCCAAACGACGTAATTTTGCAGCACAATTCCTACGGGGACTGTATGTAAAATGCTTCAATAGCTCAGTTGGTTAGAGCACCTGACTGTTAATCAGGGGGTCGTTGGTTCAAGCCCATC
>JAIDKJ010000024.1 GCA_029051835.1 Paramuribaculum sp.
ACTCCACCGTGAGAGTGCCGTTCAGTACGTCGACCGGCCTCATTACCGGAGCGACCGTCAACGGCGACACAGTCATTATCGAAGGCCCTTATCTCGACGCATATATCAACTACAATCATCTGACGGGTGCGGAAGTCCGCAAAATTTCAAATCATCTGACCATATCGCCTGCCGACTGGCACAAAACATCATTCTCCACCCGGCGACTCCCATCGGGCGACGTCGTGGCAGAGATAGCCGGAACATATAAGGATATAAAGGTCAGATTTCAGATCGCCATCACTCCCGACGGCAATATCACCACCGCCTATACGGCCGACGGCATGCCTGACGGCTATCTGCGTGAAACAGGCATCTCGTTCAGTCTTCCCGAAAGCTTCCAGCGCCTCAGATGGCAGCGCGAAGGGTATTGGGACAATTATCCCGCCGACGCGATGTCGGGCAACACCGGCGATGCCCCCCTCTATGACCGGCAGGCGCACGTCTATGGCCAGCGTCCGCCCCACGACGACTGGGCGTCAGACACCAGAAACTTCTATTACTGGGCCGACAAAGGCACCAACGCCGACCGTCCGCTGACAATGCGCGCCAAGTCCATGAAAGAGAACATAGAGCGCTATACTCTCGTCAATCCGTCGGGTACGTCGCTGACTGTCTATGCTCCCGATGCCGACGTGGCGTGCCGTCTTGACAAACCCGACGGCCGACAGCTCACCCTCTATGCCGACAACAGATGGGATTATCCCGAAATAGCATGGGGCAACTACTGCAAAGCCGCATCACCCCTCCCCTTCCACGGCCAGATAACCCTGCAACTGAAACCCTGACCGCAATAAACCAAAATTAGGCTGTGTCGTAATTAAGTTTTTACGGCGCAGCCTTCTTTTTAGTGATTTCGCGATTGAGGAGCACGAATCTTGCACACGGCCACGAAGGGACAAAATAAAGAATTGATCCATCGGACAGACCTAATAGTCTTCGACTGCGTTGTAATGGAAATTGTCGTGATGAAACGGGTCGGGTCTGTAGCGGACGCGCCCGGCGGCCGCCCGGAAGAGGATCCGGTTGCGCAGATTGTTGGTGCGCGACAGCAGCGGTCCGCGCTGGCCGTCCGCTCCGGAGAGAGTCTGTTGGCGCCATGTCGACGGCCACGCCTGCAGGCTGCCATCCATAAATCCGCCCCGGGCGAAGTTTTGCCGGAAGTGCTGCATGGCCTTCGTGCCGAGCATTCGCGGCAGACCGCTGCGCAGGAGCTTGAGTAGCTCCTGTTGATTTTTTT
>JAIDKJ010000240.1 GCA_029051835.1 Paramuribaculum sp.
CGCGGTCACGGGGTCGATATCGCCGCCAAACTTGGTGAACGATTCAAGCTCGCGGAACTGTGCCTGGTCGATCTTCAGCGTACCGGCCACTTTCTTCATCGACTTGATCTGTGCCGATCCGCCGACACGGCTCACTGAGATACCGACGTTGATAGCCGGACGTATGCCTCGGTTGAACAGTGCTGTTTCAAGGAATATCTGACCGTCGGTGATCGAGATCACATTGGTGGGGATATATGCCGACACGTCGCCTGCCTGAGTTTCGATGATCGGAAGCGCCGTAAGCGATCCGCCACCCTTCACCAAAGGCTTGAGAGGTTCAGGCAGGTCATTCATGTGCGACGCCACCTCCTGATTGTCGATGATCTTGGCCGCACGCTCCAGCAGGCGCGAGTGCAGATAGAAGATATCGCCAGGATAAGCCTCGCGGCCCGAAGGACGCTTCAATATGAGCGAGATCTCACGGTAGGCCACAGCCTGCTTCGACAGATCGTCATAGACTATGAGCGCATCGCGGCCTGTATCGCGGAAAAACTCGCCGATCGCCACGCCCGCAAACGGAGCATAGTAGCGCATCGAAGCGGAGTCGGAAGCCGTGGCGGCCACAATAACGGTGTAGTCGAGGGCGCCATGCTGCCGGAGAGTCTCGACAGTGGCGGCCACCGACGATGCTTTCTGACCTATGGCCACATAGATGCAATACACCGGTTTGCCCGATTCGAACCCTTTGCGCTGGTTGATAATAGTGTCGATAGCGATAGCCGTCTTGCCTATCTGGCGGTCGCCGATTATAAGCTCGCGCTGTCCGCGGCCTATGGGCACCATCGAGTCGATGGCCTTGATGCCGGTCTGCAGCGGCTGCTTCACCGGCTGACGGTAAACCACGCCGGGAGCTTTGCGCTCCAGAGGCAGACGCAGCAGCTCGCCTTCGATAGGTCCTTTGCCGTCGATAGGTTCGCCGAGCACATTGATGACACGTCCCAGCAGACCTTCGCCCACGGGGATAGAGGCGATCTCGCCTGTACGCTTGACCGACATTCCTTCGGTCACCTTATTGACGTTATCGAGAAGAATCACGCCTACATTGCTCTCCTCAAGGTTGAGTGCCACACCCGTCACGCCGTTCTCGAACTCTACCAGTTCGTTGGCGCATACGTTGTCGAGACCGTAGACGTGTGCCACGCCGTCGCCGACATCGAGCACCGTGCCCGTTTCTTCAAACGACACCTTCGAGTTGACGTTTTCAAGCTGCTGCCTGAGCACTTCGGATATCTCGCTGGGATTTATCATCGTGATAGTTTGTTATTTGCTTGATAAGTTGAGTCTAAGTTGTTTGAGCTCGTTGCTCAGGGATGCATCGAGCCGCTCGTTGCCCACGGCCACCGTGAAGCCGCCGATAAGTTGCGGATTGACCGCCTCGGAAAACTCCACTGTGGCGTTTGCGCCGATATGACGCTCCACAAGAGCCTTCAGGCGTGCCGATTCGGCAGGCTTGAGAGGATAGGCGCTTGTGACCGTCACCTCGTGGATATCGTTGGCCTTACGGTAAAGCCCGATATAGGCCAGCGCTATGTCACGGGCCATATCCAGCCGGCGGTTCTCGGCGAGCAGCTTCAGAAAGTCGGCGTAAACGATGTCCGACTTGTCGGCGGAAGCCGCAGTGACGAGCAATCCTTTCTTGTCGGCGACGCCGACGTATGGATTGGCAAGTGTCGACTGAAGGCCTCCGTTGGCGGCAAACGAAGCCGCCAGACTCTTCATCATCGTGTAGACACGCTCCTGCACGCCCTTTTCGAGGGCGAACTCATAAAGAGCCTTGGCATATCGCCGTGGTACGAGTCCTTCGTTCATCAGTCAATTCAGTTTTGTTTTTCCATATCGTCCAGCAGACTCTCCACCAGACGGCTTTGGGCCTTCTCATCGGCCATCTCGCCGCGCACCACCTTGGTGGCTATGTCGACAGCCAGAGCACTCACCTCGTTGCGAAACTGCAACTCGGCCTGCTTGCGCTCCTGCTGTATCGACAGCTGAGCCTGCTCCATGACCTTGCGAGCCTCCTGCTGGGCAGCCTCGCGGGCTTCGTCGATGATCTGAGTCTTCATACGGTCAGCCTCGCGGAGTATCTCCGTCTGATGCTTACGCGCTTCGGCAATGTAACTGTCGGCCTGCTGACGCGCGTTGTCGAGCTGTTCCTTGGCGTTTTGAGCGTACTCCACTCCCTTGTCGATGAGATCGGCGCGACCCTCCACACCTTTCATAATGGCCGGCCAGCCCCACTTCCACAGAACGAAGAAGAGGATGGCAAAAGCCACGAACATCCAGAATATCAGACCAAAGTCAGGCTTGAACAGTTCCATCTGTGCCTACTGTTTATTAAAGGAACAGCGAGAGGATACAAACAATCACAGCGAAGAGAGCAACACCCTCGACGAGAGCCGCGATCACAATCATGTTGCTTCGGATGTCGCCTGCCGACTCCGGCTGACGCGCGATAGCTTCCATGGCCGATGCACCGATTTTGCCGATGCCAAGACCTGCACCGATAACGGCGATACCTGCTCCGACGCATGCTCCGATACCGAGAATGCCTTCGATTGCTGCTAAAATCATTGCTAACATAATCTTAAGTTTTTATAGTTGTTTATTATTGTTTCATCGTTTGACTTAAATCATCCTGCCACATGCTGATCGGCCGTCTTGGCATGATGACCGCCTCCGTGAGCGCCCTCGTCATGCCCCTGCTCCTGACCGAACGATATGAATATCGTAGACAGCATCGTGAACACATAAGCCTGGATAAAGCTCACCAACACGTCGATCAGAAGCATGAATACCGAGAAACCTACCGAAATCACTGTCATGCCTCCGGTCACCACCGGTCCCATCGCCGCGAAGATGAATATCAGCAGCGTCAGCACCAGAATGATCATATGGCCGCCGAGCATGTTGGCAAACAGTCGCACAGTCAGAGCAGCCGGCTTGGTCAGAGCACCGAATATCTCGATGACAGGCATGATGGGTATCGGGAACTTCAGCCACAGCGGAACGTCGGGCCAGAGTATCTCTTTCCAGTAATGTTTCGTACCGATGACGTTCGTCAGCAGGAAGGTGAACACCGAAAGCACGAGAGTGACAGCGATATTGCCGGTAAGATTCGCTCCGCCGGGAAACACCACTATCAGTCCCAGAAGGTTCATGTAAAGAATGAAGAAGAACACCGTCAGCAGATATGGCGCGAACTTCATCGCACGATCCTTGAGTGTCGGCTTGATCACACCGTCGTAGACAAAAGTTATCAGTGTTTCGACAGCTCCGGTAAACTTACGCGGAGCCTTGTATCCGTTGCGCTTGTGCCATCGTGCCACGTCGAGAATACTCCATATCACCAGCGCCACGGCAATGAACAACCCCAGCACATTTTTGGTGATAGATATATCCCACGGCTTGTATTCCTTGCCGTCGATGATCTCAACGATCTTCCCTTTGTACTCGCTGTCGGCACCGGCCACTTTGAAAGTGGCATCGCCATCGACATATGTACGGCCATGCTCCACATCCGACGACATGAAGCAGTGCAATCCGTCATGTCCCCACACGATTATCGGGAGCGGAATCGACTTTCCGTGACAGAAAGGCACCTCCCAGCCATACCTGTCGCCAAGATGCTCGAAGATGATCTCCTTTGCGTCAACCTTGCCCTCTTCCGCATCCTCGCCGCCATGAGCTTCAGCCGCCATGCATGGCATTGCGGGCAGCAGGAACACGAAAGACAGTATGATGGCTAAAAGCTTCTTCATGATCAATAGATACAAACGGATATAACATTATTGTCGACCGACACCAGTCCGCCGCCGACCGGCAGCGACTCGCGCTGGCCGCCGGTGACATACTCGATATTGCCCGCTGTGAGCACCGAAATGAGCGTAGCATGATTCTGGAGCACAGTAAACTGCCCCATAGCTCCGGGAAGAGCGACCAGCGTCGCTTCGCCCTCGAAGAGTACGTCTTCGGCCGATATGATCTTCAGTGTCATGCCTTCTGTTGTTTATGCCCGTAAATGCCGGTAGTTGTTAATAAATCACTCAGTCAGGGATCACTTCACCTCCGCAAGCAGACGCTTGCCCTTCTCTATGGCCTCGTCGATAGTGCCCACATTGAGGAACGCCTGTTCGGGATATTCGTCCATCTCTCCGCTGAGTATCATCTTGAATCCGCGGATGGTTTCGCTCAGCGGCACCATCACGCCCGGCAGACCGGTGAACTGCTCTGCGACATTGAAGGGCTGCGACAGGAAACGCTGTGCACGTCGGGCACGCGCCACCACAAGCTTGTCCTCGTCCGACAGCTCGTCGACACCGAGAATGGCTATGATATCCTGCAGCTCATTGTACTTCTGAAGCAGCTGCTTCACAGCCTGAGCCGTATTGTAATGCTCCTCGCCTATGATATTGGGGTCAAGGATACGCGAAGTGGATTCCAGAGGATCTACGGCCGGATATATGCCCAGCTCGGCTATCTTTCGGCTCAACACCGTCGTGGCGTCAAGGAAGCTGAAAGTAGTGGCGGGCGCCGGGTCGGTAAGGTCGTCGGCAGGCACGTAGATGGCCTGCACGGAAGTGATCGAACCGTTCTTCGTCGACGTGATGCGCTCCTGAAGCGCACCCATCTCCGATGCGAGCGTAGGCTGATAGCCCACCGCCGACGGCATTCGTCCAAGAAGAGCCGATACCTCACTGCCGGCCTGGGTGAAACGGAATATATTGTCGATGAAGAGAAGTATCTCCTTGCCGCCACCGTCCTGATCGCGGAACTGCTCGGCGACGGTCAGACCCGAAAGAGCCACACGCAGACGCGCGCCCGGCGGCTCGTTCATCTGTCCGAACACGAGGGTGGCCTGCGACTCGCCTACCTCCTTCATGTCCACGTCCTGAAGGTTCCACTCACCTTTATCCATGCCTTCGCGGAACTTCTCGCCATATTTCATGACGCCGCTCTCGATCATTTCTCGCAGGAGGTCGTTGCCCTCACGCGTACGTTCACCGACGCCGGTAAACACCGAGAAACCGTTGTGACCCTTGGCGATATTGTTGATCAACTCCATGATGAGCACGGTCTTGCCCACACCGGCGCCTCCGAACAGGCCGATCTTGCCGCCCTTGCTGTAAGGTTCAAGCAGGTCAATGACCTTGATACCGGTATAGAGTATCTCGGTGCCGATTGTAAGATCGTCAAATTCCGGAGCCGGCTGATGGATCGGGCGCAGGTTGTCGCGCTTGAGGGCGGGCAGACGGTCGATGGCCTCTCCCACCACATTAAGCAGACGTCCTTTGACCTGATCGCCGGTAGGCACAGCTATCGGTCGGTCGAGATTGTCCACACGCTCGCCGCGGCGCAGACCGTCGGTGCTCTCCATGGCCACGCATCTCACGGTGTTCTCACCGATATGCTGCTCCACTTCGAGTATAAGCATTCCGCCGTCGGGGCGGTCCACTTTCAGAGCGGTATAGATAGGGGGCAGCTCATTGCTTTCGCCCTCGAAGGCCACGTCGACCACGGGACCTATGACCTGTGCTATTTTTCCGTATTTGTCGCTCATGTCAGTCAATTGTCAGAGTAGATTGTTTTTCGTTGGCGTCAGGCATGCATCAGAAGTGAAGTCCGTAGACCACCACCAGTACCATCAGCACCAGATTGAAGAGATTTATAGGGAGCAGATACTTCCATTCGAGCGAAAGCATCTGGTCGATTCTCAGGCGCGGGAATGTCCATTTGAACCAGATGATGATAAACGAGATCACCACAGCCTTGCCGACAAACCATATTACCGACGGGATATAGTCCATCACATGGTTGAAGGCATCCCATCCGGGGATATGGAGCGGCATCCATCCGCCGAAGAACAGCA
>JAIDKJ010000241.1 GCA_029051835.1 Paramuribaculum sp.
CACGCCTTCGGCTTCAAACAAAAATCACTCGAACAAATCTCTAAAATCACTCGCAGCTAATTTTTGCGAGTTACTTAGCAACTTTAATATAGCAACCATTACAAACCTTTTTAACCAGAGAACAATTATGGGAGAACTTTCAGTAAAAGCCGAAGGCATGGCCGGAGGCACCCACGTGGCCGACGGCCCGCTGACCACCGTGAACATACGCGAAGCATCGGGCGACCTGCTGCGCAACGACGTGGACAGCCGAGTGGCCCGCATCAGGCCGATGGCCACGCCTGTCGACCAGATCTCGCGCATGATCGGCGGCCGCCGCGCCTCGTCGATGGTGGTGGACTACTATTCGGTCGACACCAAGGCTCAGACAGCCCACGGCATAGGCAATATGAGAATGGTCAACGACCAGCACGGCAGCGGCCGTCCGGTGTATGAGCTATCGACCGACAACGACACCATCTTCGCCATGACCGACACCATAATGGTGATGGGCGCCAAGGGTGTGGCCGAAACACCCGGCGAAGCCGCCCCGGCACTGGTGCTTTACGTGGTGGGTCGCGGCGAAGGGGGTCAGGGACTCCACGTGATAGCCGTCAACGCCGGCGAGAGCGGCGAAACCGAGGAGGAGATCAACGGCAAGACCCTCGTCAGAATGGGACGCGCCGCAGCCGAGCTCGACGTGCAGACCCCTCAGTTCGAAGCACTTCCGCGCAAAGCGCGAAATTATTGCCAAATATTTAAGGCTCAGGTGGAACAAAGCATTCTCGCCCGCCAGAGCGCCAAGGAAACCGGGTGGACATTCAGCGATCAGGAGGAGGTGGCAATCATGGACATGCGCCTGGGCATGGAGAAGAGCTTCCTCTTCGGCACCAAAGCCAGAGTGACCGATCCGCTGCGCTCCGACGAAGTGCTCTTCACGGGCGGCATCTGGAATCAGGCCGGAAGCGACTTCAGCTACACGACCATCGACGAGGGGACGCTGATAGACCTTATGAAGAGCGCATTTACCGGCACCAACGCCGGGTCGGGACGCAAAGTGCTGCTCGCCGGAAGCGAACTGACCGCCATGCTCAACAAGATCAGCTACACCCGCGTGGCCCAAAGCTCGGACAAGGTGACCCACTGGGGTATCGACTTCTCGGAGATACGCTCGAAATTCGGCTCGCTCTACGTGATCCACGCCGAAGTCTTCGACCAGTGCGGTCACGAATACGACGGTCTGGTGATAGATCCGGAATATCTGGTGAAGTATGTCCATGTGCCCTTCAAGGTGGAGCGCCTCGACCTGCGCAAATCGGGCCAGCGCAACACTGAAGCCGTGGTGGCCACCGAGGCGAGCTGCCTGGCCCTGCGCCATCCGAAGTCGCACGTCAGAGTGACCCGCAGCGTCTGAGCGATGACCGTAACGATCAGACTGACCGAGGACGAACTCCTGCAGCGCGTGAGGCTCGCGCGCTGCATGGAGCCTCCGGGCGACATAGACGACGAAACGGAGGTGACACGCGAAGATGCACCGGTGGCCGACCTATGGCTCAGAGCCACCCTGCGGATGCGCTACGAAGAGATAATGACCACCCTCGACATATCCGCCCTGCCGCTGACCGACTGCACCGCCACCGCTACCCTCTCGGCCTGCGGCGACGATCCCCGGCGATGTGAACTCTATCTGCCGGCACGCGCCATAAGAG
>JAIDKJ010000242.1 GCA_029051835.1 Paramuribaculum sp.
GCTGCTGATATTGTCGGTGGTAAATGCCTCGGCGTGGATGTTTATTCGGCCGGCGGTAATCCCCACTGTATTCACTTCGGTGTCAGGAGTGTTCTATCTCTTGGTCGTTAACTTTTTCCGTTCGCCCCGCCGTCATTTTCCCGGCGAGGTGACCGATTCGCTCGTGGTGTCGTCGGTCGACGGACGTGTCGTGGCCTTGGAAAAGGTCTATGAAAGCGAGGTGCTTCATCGCGACGTGATACAGCTTTCGGTGTTCATGTCGGTGGTCAACGTCCATGCCAATTGGTTTCCGGTCAACGGCGTTGTAAAACTTGTCCGTCATCATTCCGGCCGTTTCCTGTCGGCTTATCTGCCCAAGGCAAGTCTGGAAAACGAGCGGTCGACCATACTTATACGTGCCAATAACGGAAGCGATGTCCTCGTCAGGCAGATAGCCGGAGCGGTGGCCCGTCGTATCGTGACCTATGCCGAGGCCGGCGAGGAAGCCAATATCGAGGATCATCTCGGTTTTATAAAATTCGGATCGAGAGTCGACATATTTTTGCCTCTGGAAACCGAGATACTTGTGAAAATCGGCGATAAGACGGTGGGTGGAATCACCGAGGTGGCGCGTCTGCGCGATCCGTCCAAGTCTAATGCGTAAAGTGTTTTTCCAATCAAGCCAAATGTCAATATTCAACCGCATAAAAGCCCAGATCCCTAACTCCATAACCTGTCTGAATCTTCTCAGCGGCGCGTGTGCATGTGTATTTGCGTTTCACTACCACGACACTTTCGGCGCTCTTCTGGGCTATCAGTGGGCTTTTGTGCTCATGGCGGCTTCGGCGCTGTTTGACTTTGCCGACGGAGCCATGGCGCGAAAACTTCACGTGTATTCACTGCTCGGCAAGGAGCTCGACTCGCTGTCCGATCTCATAAGCTTCGGTCTGGCTCCGGCTCTGCTGATGTTCAACACCATCGAGTATTTCCACGGTGGATGGACCTGGTGGGCGTTTGCTTCGCTGGTCATAGTCCTCTTCGGAGCGTTGCGTCTTGCCCGATTCAATATTGACGACCGTCAGACCACATATTTTATCGGCATTCCGATTCCGGCCAATGCAATATTCTGGATCGGATTCGTGGCGTGGAATCATGCCAATGCATATCTCGGCGATATTCCTACGGTAATGATTCTCGTGGCGTTCTCTTCGCTGATGATATGCTCCCGACCGATGTATTCGCTCAAGTTTGTCAATTTCGGGTGGCGTGAGAATTTCACCCGCTATGTCATTATTCTGGCCACATTGCTGTTTGTCATTACCGAAGGAGTTTCGGGGCTTGCCTGGGCAATGCTGTTCTATGTGGTCGTATCGTGGGCGAGCAAGAAGCGGATCGTATCCGACTGATCCGGTATAGGGATTTTATGGCAGTCGAGGGGGACTGTCGAACATCTATGGCCTCATAACCGTTTACTTACTGCGAACTATGAGTATTTTTCTGATACTTTTACTGATATTTCTTTTTTATCTGCTGCGTCCGATCTTCAAGGTGTGGCGGACAATGAACCGTCTGCGTCGTGAGGCCCGATCGGCTTTCGAGCAGGGGGCGTCGTCATATGGTCGTTCAGGCGGTAGCCGGGGAGGCTCCGATCGCTCGACAGCATCCTCACCGACCCACCGCAAGGTGTTCAGCCGTGATATGGGTGAATA
>JAIDKJ010000243.1 GCA_029051835.1 Paramuribaculum sp.
AAACACAACGTATATACAAGCAATGCAACGCATAGCACTGGCATTGACTGCTGCCATCTGGGCCATAACGGCACTCGCTGCCGGGCCGGAAATAAAGTTCGACACCACCGACCACGACTGCGGCACTATCCACGCCAACAAAGGAGCACTGAGCTGGACATACAAATTCACCAACACAGGCGACGAACCGCTCGTGATCATATCGGTAAGCAATGGAGGCTGCGGATGCACCAAGCCGGCATTTCCTACCGAACCGATAGCTCCCGGCAAAACCGGCGAGATAAAAATCACATTCAATCCCGAAGGCCGACGTGGACAGCTCGCCAGGAAGGTGAAAGTGCGCACCAATGCCGACGCCAAGCCGCTATTGCTCAGCTTCAAAGGAATGATAATACCTAAATGACATGATTTCACACCATCGCATCATACGCACCTGCCTTCTGCTCGCTGTCAGCCTAATGGCGGCGCTCACCGTCACGGCATCCACGGCTCCCCGCAAAAAGAAAGCGGGTCCCAAAGCCGAATGGATCGAGAAAGTCTATGACTTCGGAGCATTTGACGAGAGTCTTGGCCGCGTCACATGCCGGTTTCAGGCCGTGAACACCGGCGACGAGCCGCTGGTGGTAGTGTCAGCGCGCGCCAACTGCGGATGCACACGTCCGCAATACCCCGCCCATCCGATAGCCCCCGGCGACACCCTGACGGTCAGCGTGGCCTATGACGCCTCGGGACGCCCCGGACGGTTTGAAAAGAAAGTGTATATCGTGACCAACACCGACGAGCACTCCACGCTCAGCATCCGCGGCACTGTGATCGGAACGTCGAATTCGCTGCGCGGACGATATCCGGTCGAAGCCGGACGGATGCGTCTGGCCACTACCGTAATGCCGTTCGGAGAGATCAAAAAAGGGCGCACTGGCAAACACACCATGAAGGCCTATAATGCGTCGCACGACTCCATCACGCCGACCGTAAGCGGACTTCCGGCCTACATCAAGGCCATCGTAGAGCCATCCACCGTCGGACCGGGAGAACAGTTTGTGATATTCGCCACATTCGATACAGGCCGATGCCCGACATGGGGTATCGTCAACGACTCCATCACCGTTTCCGACGGAAGCGGCGCGCCCTCGGCTGTCAATACGGTAGCCATCGTGAAAGAGGACTTCTCGTCGATGAAATATGAGGATCGCGAAAAAGCCCCGCAGGCCACACTGAGCCGCACCGCTATCGACTTCGGTCAATTCGAACGCACCGCCAAGCCGATGCACATGACATTCACAGTGACCAACACCGGCAAAAATCCACTTATCGTCAGACGCCTGCACACGCCCGACCGCGCCGTGACAGCCACCATATCGTCTACCACCATCAAGGCAGGCAAAGAGGCAACGGTGAAAGTGACCGTTGACCCTTCGCTTATAGCGTCGGGCGAACTGCTCAACGCCCGTATCACTTTGATAACCAATGCACCGTCAGCGCCGTCACAGACCGTAAGAGTGGTCGGCGAACCGACCGCCAATCCCTGACATACAATATCACCCCACTTATACCCTTCCACACACATCATCATGGAACATCCCGAAAACGACCCCCGCTATAACGGACTGACCGTAAATCCGGGCATTGCCGCTCCACCGTCAGTCAACCCGTATCTGCAACGGCGCAAACGCAAGCCTCTGCCATCGGCATCGGAAATGGTGGAAGGAATACTCAAGGGCGACATTACGATGCTCTCACGTGCCGTCACGCTTGTCGAAAGCCTGACAGCCGAACATAACGCTATAGCGCAGGAGGTGATAGAGAAATGCCTGCCACACTCCGGACACTCGCGACGGATAGGCATTACGGGAGTGCCGGGAGCCGGCAAATCGACATCGATAGACGCATTCGGACTCCATGTGCTTAAAAGCGGCGGCAAACTGGCCGTGCTTGCCATCGACCCGTCGAGCGAGCGCACCAAAGGGAGCATCCTCGGCGACAAGACACGCATGGAGCGGCTGGCACTGCATCCGTCGGCATTCATCCGCCCCAGCCCGTCGGCCGGATCACTCGGCGGAGTGGCGCGGAAGACACGTGAAACCATTGTGCTCTGCGAAGCAGCCGGATACAACAACATCTTTGTGGAAACCGTCGGGGTCGGACAGAGCGAAACGGCCGTGCACTCGATGGTGGATTTCTTCCTGCTCATACAGCTTGCCGGAACTGGCGACGAGCTGCAAGGCATCAAACGCGGCATAATGGAAATGGCCGACGGAATAGTGATCAACAAGGCCGATGGCGACAATCTGGAACGCGCACGGCTCGCGCAGGCGCAGTTCAAATCAGCACTACGCCTGTTTCCGAAAGCCGCATCGGGATGGGATCCGGAAGTACTTACCTACTCCGGATATTTCGAGCTCGGCATACCCGAAATATGGGATATGATCGACCGCTACTTCGCTTTTGTAGATGCCAACGGGTATTTCGAACGCCGGCGCGCCGAACAGAGCCGTTACTGGATGTACGAAACCATCAACGAGCAGCTTCGTTCAAGCTTCTACAACGATCCGGAGATCGAACGCCGCCTCGCCGAAGGCGAACAGCTCGTGCTGGCCAACCGCCAGACATCTTTCGCCGCCGCACGTCAGGTGCTCGACTTCTATTTCAGCAACAGACAAGGCGTCTGACCACAATCCCAAGCCGCAAACGCCCCTATATCATTCAGGATACAGCAGATATGGAGCGCGCTGTTCACGAAACGATTCCACGTCGTCGGTCCACGACTGCCGTATCTGTTCGGGGGTGTCGCCATCCATGATCATACGCTTAATCTCCGTATTGCCGGCCAGCAGATCAAACATTCTGGTGAAGAACTTCTCCCCGATGGATAGCGAACGGTAGGCATCGATCACGTAGGAGAAATCGACTCCGGCGGCTATTATTTCCTCGTCGGAGAGCGCGCGTAGATCACGGCCGTGACACAAACGCCCCTTTTGCGGCGGATTAACGGCCCCTTTCATGCTGCGCGGCGTGAAACTGAATGGTCCTTTCATGTCGGGGTGGCCATATATCGTAAACGGCATGTCGGTGCCACGACCCAGACTGACAGGTGTCCCCTCGAAAAAGCATGTGGAACCATACAGATATACCGCCTTCATATCCTTAAGATTAGGCGATGGAGCCACAGGCAGGCGATAACGGGTGGAATGTGTATAGCCCAGACACGGAACAACCGTCAACCGCGGCTTGACTCCCCCCTTTAGCCATCCTTCGCCCACGGCCATACGGGCCATCTCGCCGAGTGTAAGCCCGTGCATTACCGGCATCGGAAACCGCCCTACTCCCGACCGACAGGCCGGATCGAGCGAAGGCCCGTCGACAGTCATACCGTTGGGATTGGGTCGGTCCAGCACCATAAATTCCTTGCCACAAGCCGCGGCAGCCTCCATCAGTTCGGCCATAGTGATATAGTAAGTGTAGTACCTCAGGCCAACGTCCTGAATATCGCACACAATCACATCGATATCCTTAAGCGCCGCAGGAGAGATGGCTTTTTGCTTTCCCGCGCCATAAAGCGACCGTATCGGCAACCCGGTGCGCTCGTCGGTAGCGTCGCTCACCTTGGTGCCGGCATCGGCCGTGCCTCTGAAACCATGTTCAGGCGCCAAGAGCATCCTGACATCGATTCCCGCACCGAGCATCACATCGAGAGTGTGACGTCCGTCGGGCACTATCCCGGTATGGTTGCTGAACAGAGCCACGCGCTTGCCACGCAGCATCGGGGCATACACATCAGTGCGTTCGGCGCCGAGCACCACATCCACATCGCCCTCGCCGCCGGCCATGGCAGCCAGACAGGTCATCAGGGCGCATAAAACATATAATATACGCAGAGTCATATCGGAAGAGTCAGTTGGGTGTCCGGAAGCAGACGAAACGTCATGCGGTGCAACGGCGACGGCCCATGCATGGCTATGGCATTGCGGTGGGCTACCGTGGGATATCCTTTGTTGACATCCCAGCCATACTGTGGATACTTCTCATGAAGTTCACGCATGATCTCGTCGCGGCGAGTCTTGGCCAGAATCGACGCGGCAGCAATGTTGGCATATCGTCCGTCGCCCTTGACAAAAGTCAGGCACTCCTTGTCGCGCCACCGGGTAAAACGGTTGCCATCGACAATCACGGCTCCCGGCTCCACCGCAAGCCCGTCGAGCGCACGATGCATGGCCAGAATCGACGCGCGGAGTATATTGATCGA
>JAIDKJ010000244.1 GCA_029051835.1 Paramuribaculum sp.
TATCTGATTGATATATTTGTCGATGTCGTCAGCCGTCATGCCTATGCCGTGATCGCTCACAGTCAGAGTGCCGGCATCGGCGTCGACGCTCACCCTCACCTTCATATCGCCAAGCTCACCCTTGAACTCGCCGAACGAAGCAAGAGTGCGCAGCTTCTGAGTGGCGTCCACTGCATTCGACACCAGTTCGCGCAGGAATATTTCGTGATCGCTGTAGAGAAACTTTTTGATTACGGGGAATATATTTTCGGTAGTAACCCCGATTTTACCTTTTTGAGTATCCATAGATTCTAGTGAGATTTATTTCTGTATAACATCACTGCAAAAAAAATGCCACGCCGCAAGCGTGACATTTTGTTATTATTAACTGACATCTTGTCAGCGTGGGTTTGGAATTTCACATCGACACTCCATCATAGCTCAATCGCCCGATGGCAACGCCGCAGGCGCCGACCCCCCGGGGAGAGCATCCGCTACGCTGACGGTCGTGACACCCTTCTCCTTGTCGAGGCCTACCGTGATCGATGCACCCCGACGAAGCTCTCCGTCGATTATGCACTCGGCAAGCTCGTCCTCGACATACTTCTGTATGGCTCGCTTGAGCGGACGCGCTCCGAACTGCGGATCATAGCCCCGTTCGGCAATGAATTCCTTGGCCTCTTCCGTCAGCGTCAGAGTATAGCCAAGCTCCGCCACCCGACGGTAGAATCCCGCCAGCTCTATGTCGATAATCCTGAATATCGCCTCTTTCGACAGCTGGTCGAACATCACGATGTCATCCACACGGTTGAGAAATTCCGGAGAGAAAGCCTTGTTGAGAGCCTTGCGCAGCACTCCGTGGCTATACTCCTTGTCGACTGTCTGAGTATTGAATCCCACGCCCGAACCGAAATCCTTCAGCTGACGCGTACCGATATTCGACGTCATGATTATCAGAGTGTTTTTGAAGTCCACCCGACGGCCGAGGCTATCGGTCATACGCACCTCGTCCATCACATTCAGCAGAAGATTGAACACATCGGGATGCGCCTTCTCGATCTCATCGAGAAGCACTACCGAATACGGACGGCGGCGCACCTTCTCGGTCAGCTGTCCGCCCTCCTCATATCCGACATATCCGGGAGGAGCACCCACGAGCCGCGACACCGTAAATTTCTCCATGTATTCGCTCATGTCGATGCGTATCAGTGTGTCGGCAGAGTCAAACAGGTATTCGGCAAGCTTCTTCGCAAGATGCGTCTTGCCTACACCCGTCGGACCGAGGAACATAAACGTGCCTATCGGCTTGTTGGGATCCTTCAGCCCTATACGGTTGCGCTGTATAGCCTTCACTATCTTGCTTATAGCCTCATCCTGTCCGATTATCGCCTCCTTGAGTTTCGGCCCCATCTCTTTCAGTCGCTTGCCCTCGGCCTGCGCTATGCGCTGCGCCGGCACTCCGGTCATCATCGCCACTACTTCGGCCACCTTGTCCTCATCCACCGTTTCCCGGTTTTCATGAAGATCCTTTTCCCATTTCAGACGCGCGGCGTCAAGCTTGGCTTTCAGCTGCTTCTCTGCGTCGCGATACTCTGCCGCGCGCTCGAAATCGTGCTCACGGGCAGCCATCAGCTTGTTGTTGGCCGTTTCGGCTATCGCATCCTCGAGAGCAGTGATCTCTTCGGGCACAGCGATATTGGTGATATGCACACGCGATCCGGCCTCATCGAGAGCATCTATGGCCTTGTCGGGGAAAGTGCGGTCGGTGACATAACGCTCGGTCAGGCTCACGCATGCCTCCAGCGCCTTCTCCGTATAGCTGACATTGTGGTGCATCTCATACTTGTCCTTGATGTTATGCAGTATCGTCAGGGTTTCCTCCGGGGTCGTAGGCTCGACCATCACCTTCTGGAAACGGCGTTCGAGAGCGCCGTCCTTCTCGATATTCTTGCGTTTTTCGTCCAGAGTGGTGGCGCCGATACACTGGAGCTCGCCGCGCGCGAGCGCCGGCTTGAGCAGATTGGCGGCATCCATCGAGCCGGCCGCATTGCCGGCGCCGACTATAGTGTGAAGCTCATCGATAAACAGTATCACATCGCGGTTTTTCGCCAGTTCGTTGAGTATCGCTTTCACACGCTCCTCAAATTGGCCGCGATATTTCGTGCCGGCAACAAGCGACGCCATGTCAAGCGATATCACGCGCTTGCCGAACAATACGCGCGACACCTTGCGCTGCACTATCCTCAAAGCCAGCCCTTCGACTATCGCGCTCTTGCCCACGCCCGGCTCGCCGATCAGCACCGGATTGTTCTTTTTGCGACGGCTCAGTATCTGTGCCAGACGCTCTATCTCCACCTCGCGTCCCACTACCGGATCCAGACGGTCCTGCTCGGCGGCGCGGGTCATGTCGTTGCCGAATTTATCCAGCACCGGAGTGTCACTGCCGCTCTGCCCTTTTGCCTGCTGCGACGACTGACGCTGGCTCTCGCCGCGCCCCTCGGGAGCGTCGGGAGTGTCATCTTCGTCGTCCTCGTCGCTTCCGGTATAAGCGCTCTCGGTTCCCGACGGTTTGCCGGTCAGCTGACTGTAGAGAGCCTCATAAGTCACACCGGCCTGAATGAACGCATTCATGAAGTCCATAGCCTGGGTTTCGGGATTGTGGAATATAGCCAGCAACAGATGCTCTACATCGACCGTATCGTTTTTCAACATACGGGCTTCAAGCACGCTGAGCTTTATCAGCCGGTTGGCTATGTCGCTGACCGACACGCTGGGAGTCGCCCCCTGCGCTTCGTGATTGTCGATGGCCGATTCAAAGAGATATTTGTCGAGATGCTGCTGCAGCTCATAGGCCGAACTGCTACCCGAAGCCCGCTCCACAAGCCTGAATCCCTTGCCGGAAGTATCGCTTATGATAGCCATCAGGATATGCTCCGGACGTATCACCCCGGTATTGTGGCGCAGAGCCTGCTGGGTGCTCTCGTTGAGCACCTGCTTGAGATCGGCCGAAAAATTGGTTTCTGTCATTCGCTGTCCTTTCTGTTCGAAACGGGTGATCGCTGAGGGTGAAACGCGCCGGATTGGCACCCGGATCGCAACCCCACACCCGCTGTCGGTTTGATTTGATTACGTATATTGCCGTAAAGTTAGCAATAATTGTGCCAACACGGGCAACTTTGCATCACATCACGTGAAAAAATTCGTCACGATTCACCTTTTTTGCAAAATAATCGCTACCTTTGTATGATATTTAACAAATAGGAAAAACAACGTAAATTATATCCCAACGTCTTTATGGCATCAGAAGAAGAGGATTTGATCAAAGAAGACCGCATCGACCGCATCGACATCAACGAGCAGATGAAGTCGGCATATATCGACTACTCCATGTCGGTCATCGTCAGCAGAGCGCTACCCGACGTGCGCGACGGCCTCAAACCCGTACACCGCAGAGTGCTCTTCGGCATGAACGAAATGGGCAACACTTCAACCAACGGCTACAAGAAATCAGCCAACTGCGTCGGAGAGGTCATGGGTAAATACCACCCACACGGCGACTCGTCGATCTATGGTACCGTCGTGCGTTTAGCACAGCCCTGGGCCATGCGCTACACGCTTATCGACGGACACGGCAACTTCGGATCTGTCGACGGCGACGGAGCTGCCGCCATGCGTTACACCGAGGTTCGGCTCAAACGCATCGGAGAAGAAATGCTCAGCGATATCGACTCAGAGACAGTCGACTTCCAGCCCAACTACGACAACACACGTCAGGAACCGCTCGTGCTTCCGACACGATTCCCCAACCTCCTCGTCAACGGAGCGCAAGGTATCGCCGTAGGCATGGCCACCAACATACCGCCGCACAACCTCACCGAGTCGATCAACGCTTCAATAGCGCTCCTCGACAATCCGGAGATCACCATTCCGGAGCTGATGGAACACATCCCCGGCCCCGACTTCCCCACAGGAGGCATCATCTGCGGCACCAAAGGCATACGCGACGCGTTCACTACCGGACGCGGACGTGTCATAATCAGAGCCAAAGCCGACATTGAACACCACGACTCTCACGACAATATCATCGTCCACGAGATACCCTACAACGTCAACAAGGCGCAGCTCATTGAATACATAGCCGACCTCGTCAACGAGAAGAAGCTCGACGGAATCGCCGACATCAACGACGAGTCGAACTACAAGGGCATGCGCATCGTCATCAGGCTCAAATCCGACGCCAACCCCAATGTCGTGCTCACGAAGCTCTTCAAGATGACGCAGATGCAGGCATCGTTCAGCGTCAACACCGTAGCGCTCGTTCACGGACGTCCCCGTACGCTCAACCTCAAGGAAATGCTCGGAGCATTCATAGAGCACCGCCACGAAGTTGTGATCCGCCGCACCAAATTCGAACTGCGCAAGGCCGAAGAACGCGCCCACATACTCGAAGGACTCATCATCGCATCGCAGAACATCGACGAAGTCATAAAGATCATCCGCGGATCCGACTCCACCGACGACGCCAGAGCACGACTCACCGAACGCTTCGGACTCTCCGACCGTCAGACCGCAGCCATCGTCGAAATGCGACTCAAACAGCTCACCGGACTCGAACAGGACAAACTCCGTCAGACCTACGACGAAGTGCTCGCCGAGATCAACCGTCTTAAAGAGATACTCGACAACGACGAGGTGTGCCGCACGGTAATCCGCACTGAACTTGAAGAGATCCGCGACAAATATGGCGACGCACGCCGCACGGAGATCAACGCACGCCTCACCGGTGAATCCAACCCTGAGGACGAGGTGGCCGACGACGACATGATCATCACCATCTCACACCTCGGATACATCAAGCGCACGCCGCTCTCCGAGTTCCGCACGCAAAACCGTGGCGGAGTCGGCGCCAAAGGCAGCGACACACGCGACAAAGACTTCATTGAGCATATCTACCCTGCATCGATGCACAACTATATGCTCTTCTTCACCAACCGCGGCCGCTGCTACTGGCTCAAGGTCTACGACATACCCGAAGGAGCCAAAAACACCAAGGGAAGAGCCATACAGAATCTGCTCTCCATCGAGCCGGGCGACTCTGTCAAGGCGTTTATCCGCGTCAAAGGACTCAACAACAAGGATTTCGTTACCTCCCACAACCTTGTATTCGCAACCAAGCGGGGCATCATCAAGAAAACATCGCTTGAGGCCTACTCGCGTCCACGAGCCAACGGCGTCAACGCCATCATCATTCGCGAAGGCGACGAACTCATAGCAGTCGAACTCACCGACGGCAACTCCGAGATCATCATGGCCAACCGCAACGGACGCGCCATCCGATTCCACGAAAGCAAAGTCCGCGAGATGGGACGCGTCAGCACCGGCGTACGAGGCATGGCGCTCGACGGCGACGACGACGCACTTGTCGGAATGATCTGCATGGAACCTGACACCGACAACACGGTGATGGTACTCTCCGAGAACGGCTACGGCAAACGCTCGCCGCTCGACATCGACGTCACACTCCCCGACGGAACAGTAGAGCGTCAGAACGTGTATCGCATCACCAACCGAGGCGGCAAGGGTGTACGCACCATGAATATCACCCAGAAGACCGGAGCGCTCGTTGCGATCGAAAGCGTCAACGACGACAACGATCTCGTGATAATCAACCGTTCGGGCATCACACTCCGCGTAAGAGTGGCCGACATCCGCGTCATGGGCAGAGCGGCTCAGGGAGTCCGTGTCATAAACCTGGAGAAGCGTGGCGACGTTATAGCATCAGTATGCTGTGTCGACACCGACCCCGAGGAGGAACACGAAACCGACACCGTGGAGATGCAGGCCGAAATCATCGAAGATGCTGTCGACGACATGATCGACGATATCTCCGACGACATCGTCAACGATGATGAAGAAGAGATCATCGAAGGCAACGACGAGGCCGACGACACCGACAACTGATCGACAGATATCCCTCATAAGCAAATAATAATACCT
>JAIDKJ010000245.1 GCA_029051835.1 Paramuribaculum sp.
GGATATGATGTCCGCATCGGAGTCAGCTCGGCAGGCGATGCCGTGCTGCTGATGCCTTTCGAGCAGAGTCAGGTGTTCGGCCGCGCTTATCTGACTATCGACGGCAAGCGCTACTACATGTTTTTCGGAGGCGATTTTCCGCCCGAGGCAGGCGCGACAGTGCCTGTATATACCTGCGAACTGCCTTCCGACGCTGATCTCGGCAAGAAGTTCGACCTTCGGGTAGGACCGCTCAATCTGCCGTATAAGGCTCGCAAATATCATCTTTCGGCTGCCGGAATTGATGTCAGCGGCGAGTTCAATGCCAATGTGCTCCGGCTGCTCTACCGTTACCCGCAGATGCCTATGGGAGAGTATGCCATGTCGGAGGTGTTGCCCGATGTCCGTGCCTCGTTTGTTGCCCAGATCAAGGAGCAGCTTGCCGGCCGGCCTCAGATCGAGGCGGTGGATTCGCTGTTGCAGTTCGTGCAGTCGGCGTTCGACTATGCCACCGACGGAGATTTCCATGGATTTGAGAAGCCCAACTTCTTCGAGGAAACGCTTTTCTATGACAAATGCGACTGCGAGGACAGGGCTATTCTCTACACCTATCTGCTTTGGCATGCGCTCGGCTTGCGGTGTCAGCTGCTGTATTTCCCCGGTCATGAGAGCGCGGCGGTGGCTCTTTCGGAGCCGATCAAGGGCGACTCTTACACTCACGAGGGTGTGACATACTATATTTCCGATCCCACATATATCGGTTCGGTCACAGGTATGTGTATGCCCAATTATCGGTCGACGCAGCCGCGTGTCGACTTCACATATGGCGGCAAATAAACTCTGATATCCGTTATAATAGCAACGGCGCTGTGTCACACATCTGATCTGACACAGCGCCGTTGTTCTTGTTGTTGATGTTACTTGTTTCTCGCCGGAGGAGGAGAGAGGAGAGAGGAGGAGAAGGAGAGAGGAGGAGAAGGAGAGAGGAGGAGAAGGAGAGAGGGGGGAGGAGAGGGTGAGAGGATTAGATACAGGTGATTATTTGTATCGTGCCCAGCGAATGAGATCCTTGAACGAGGGCTTCTTGCCATACATGAATATGCCCACGCGGTAGATCTTGGCGGCGATCCATACCATCACCAGGAAGCTTGCGTAGAGTATGACAAGCGACAGGATTATCTCCCACATCGGTATGCCCGAAGGCACGCGGGCCATCATCACCATCGGAGAGGTGAAGGGGATGAAAGAGGTCCATATCGCGGCCGGCGACGAGGCGTCGCTTGCCGCCGTCATGCCGAATATGATGCCTATGATTATCGGGAATACCACGAACGACTGCAGCTGGCTTGCGTCCTGAATGTTGTCGACCGCGGAGCCTATGGCCGCATATATGGCCGCATATAGCAGGAAGCCGCCTATAAGGAAGAGTATCAGCAGGCCGAAGAGCTGGAGTATGTAGCCCACATTGCTCATGAGCGACATGGCCTGAAGCACCTCGATATCCATCGTGGCGCTTGATGCATCGAGCGTGCCGGCATTGAGCGCCGACATCTCGGTCAGAGCCGTGTCGGGAATGATAGCGGGCAGCACGAAGGCCGACATAGCCGCCAGGAGCACTCCCCATATCAGTATCTGGGTCACTGCCACCAGGCCGATGCCGCAGATTTTGCCAAGCATCAGGTGGGTAGGTTTGACCGACGATACCACGATCTCAAGCACACGGTTGTTTTTCTCTTCGATAATGCTCGTCATCACCATCTGTCCGTAAAGCAGCAGACACATATAGAGAAGGAATGTCAGTATGATGCCTATCAGATAGCTGACTGCCGCCGAGGCCGACTGCGATTCGCCATCCTCCTTGTCGTTGCGTATGCTCATCAGTTTCACATCGCTGTGCACCTCTTCAAGTATCTTGTCGAGATTCTCTATGTCATACTGTTTGAGGCGTTCCTCTTCGATGATGTTGTTGATCTGCGAGCTGACATTGATCTCGAGAGATATCGACGACGCGCCGTTGGTGTAGAGTCGCGGACTCGCTTTGCCCTCCATCACGCCGTCGGGTATATAGAGCACCCCGGCCACTCCGGTATCGGCCAGAGCCGAGTCGAGCGGAGTGGATCCGATAGCTGTGAAGTGTGTTTCCTTGTCGCTCTGCAGCCGTGTCCCGATAGTGCCGGTTTCGTCTATCACCGCTATATCGCGCTCTTCGCTGCCCGTCACCATCATGATGAGTGCCGGTGCCGCCATCATGGCGAGCATGAACAATGGCATCAGTATAGTGGTGATGATGAAGCTTTTTTTCTTTACTCGTTCGAGAAACTCGCGTCGTATCACGAGTGCTATGTTGTTTGCCATAGGTCAGTCGTTGTTTTCGGTTTGTTTTACGGTTTTAATGAAGATGTCGTTCATCGACGCCATCACGCGTCCCACTTCGAGCAGATCGGCCGTATCGTTGGCCGTAGCTATCACCTCGCGCAGGCTGACTCCCGGAGCCAGTTTGAGTTCGAGGCGCTGTTCGGCGCCCTTTGGCTCGTCGAGGAAAAACTCGCTCGACATCGGCTGCAGGCGTTCCATGAGCTGTCGCGGATCGCCGGTGAAGGTCAGCGAGCATCGCCCGTCGCTGAAGCGGTGGCGCAGTTCGTCGACATTTCCGGTCAGTATGTTCTTTCCCTTGTTTATGAGAGTAATGTCGGAGCATATCTCTTCGACCGAACCCATGTTGTGGGTTGAGAAAATGATGGTGCTTCCCTCGTCGCGGAGCTGCAGTATCTCCTGTTTCAGCAGGTTGGCGTTGATGGGATCGAATCCAGAGAACGGTTCGTCGAAGATGAGCAGCTTCGGACGGTGGAGCACCGTGACGATAAACTGCACCTTCTGCGCCATGCCTTTCGAAAGTTCCTCGATCTTTTTGTCCCACCAGTCGGATATCCCGAACTTGTCAAACCACCGCTTGAGCTGGGTTGTGGCGTCGGCCTTCGATAGTCCCTTGAGCCGGGCGAAGAATATGGCCTGTTCGCCCACTTTCATTTTCTTGTAGAGTCCTCGCTCTTCAGGCAGGTATCCTATGTGGCAGACGTCGGCCGCCGTGAGCGGATGGCCGTCGAACATCACGGTGCCGCTGTCGGGTGCCGTGATATGGTTTATTATACG
>JAIDKJ010000246.1 GCA_029051835.1 Paramuribaculum sp.
TAGGTTCTCAAACATGCGAGTATATGGGGTGGGTTAAGATTTGTTGATGAGGCGGTTGGTGTCGGTGTCGGGGAATACCACCTTGGGCTTCCATGTGCGCGCCTCTTCGGGTGTCATGGCGGCGTAGCTCATGATGATCACTATGTCGCCCCGGTGCACCTTGCGTGCGGCGGCTCCGTTGAGGCATATGGTGCCGGATCCGGGCTCTCCTTCTATGACATAGGTGTCGAAGCGCTCGCCGTTGTTGTTGTCGACGATGTAGACTCTCTCGCCGGCGATGATTCCGGCGGCGTCCATCAGCTCTCGGTCGATGGTGATAGATCCGATGTAGTCGAGGTTGGCTTCGGTCACTCTGACTCTGTGGATCTTTGATTTCAATACTTCGATTGTCATCTTTTCGGTATGGATATGCCTCAGTGCTGAGGCTTGACGGTGTATTTTATGTTGTCGATGAGCCTTACGTCGCCACACCACACGGTGACGCATCCTACGGCAGTGCCGCCTTCGGCCGGCCACTCGCTGAGCGGCTGCATGGTCAGCGGGTCGACGATCTCGTAGTATTCCACTTCCATTCCGGGGAATGAATTGATGGTGTCGGTGACATATTCCACTGTGCGGCGGAGCGAATTGCCGTCGGCTGCATCTGCGCGGCCCGAAGCCAGGGTGCGGGGTCTGGCGGGGGCTATGGCGCGCTGCTCGGGTGTGAGCCTGACGTTGCGGCTCGACAGGGCGAGTCCGTCGGGTTCGCGGCAGATGGGGCAGTCGACGATCTCCACGGGGAGCTTCTCTATCTCCACCATGCGGCGTATGACGGCTATCTGCTGGAAATCTTTCTCGCCGAAATATGCTCTGTCGGGGTCAGCCATGACCATGAGGCGGCTGACGACCTGAGCCACGCCGTTGAAATGTCCGGGGCGCATGGCACCCTCCATCACCTGGGCCACGGGGCCGAGGTCGAACACCCGTGTGTCGGGCTGTGGATACATCTCTTCGACTGTAGGAATGAAGGCTACGTCGACTCCGGCGGCTTCGAGCAGACGGCAGTCGGCCTCTTCGGTGCGCGGATATGTGCGCAGGTCGTCGGGATTGTTGAACTGTGTGGGGTTGACAAACACACTGACCACGGTGAATCCGTTATCTTTCAGCGAACGGTCAACGAGCGACATGTGGCCCGCATGGAGAGCGCCCATGGTGGGCACCAGTCCTATGGATCTGTTGTTGCTGCGTGCGTCGGCCACTGCTTTCTGCAGTCCCTGCACTGTGCGTATGATTTCCATCTGGATGTTTGCTTTCAATATTGATGACGCAAAGTTACTAAATTCCCGCCACACTACAAAAAATCGGACAGTGGCCGATGTGTCGGAATAAATAGCTAATTTTGTGGTTATGGAACAGGAATACCCTTCGCCGCTGCTTGAGGCGGCTGTGGCCCGGCTGTCGAGTCTGCCGGGCATCGGGCGCCGCACGGCTCTGCGTCTGGCGCTGCATATCCTGCGGCGCGATATATCCGAGGCCACAGCTCTCGGTCAGGCGATAATAGATCTGCGGCGCGACATACGCTACTGCTCTGTGTGCCACAATATATCGGACGACGAGGTGTGTCCGATATGCTCGTCGGAGGGGCGCGACCGCTCGACGGTGTGCGTGGTTGAGAACGTGCGCGACGTGATGTCGGTGGAGCGCACCGGACAGTACAACGGGCTGTATCACGTGCTCGGAGGGGTCATATCGCCCGTCGACGGCATCGGCCCCGACCGGCTTGAGATCGACTCGCTTGTCGAGAGGGTCAAGGCCGGAGGGATCGGCGAGGTGATACTCGCTCTGCCGGCCACGATGGAGGGCGACACGACCGATTTCTATATCTACCGCAGGCTTGAGGATGTGGCCTCGCTGCGGGTGACGCAGCTCGCAAGGGGAATGGCCGTGGGCAACGACATAGAATATACCGACGAGCTTACGCTGGGCCGCTCGCTGATTCAGCGCACTCCTTTCGGAGCGTGATCAGAAGTCGGCC
>JAIDKJ010000247.1:0-17254 GCA_029051835.1 Paramuribaculum sp.
TAAGAAGCGTTAAAAGGAACCCACAGACTTGATTTTCAGACGAAAATTTAGTAATTTTGCCACTATAAGAACACCCCATTCAAGCATCGGCAAGAGAGCCGGCGAGACTGACGGATTTTTCGTTACCATCTCGTTACCACTGATTAATGACTGCTATCTAATGCATTGATATAACTGCATTTGGAGCGTAAGGAACAAGTTCCTCCAGCTCCACAACAGAGCCTGCCACACGGCGGGCTCTGTTGTGGAGCTGGAGGGATGGATGATGACCCGACCGGAAGGTTCGTTATCGCCTCGGCGCTTGCGCAGCAAGAGCCCCTCCATCTCCACCTCCCTCACGCCACTTATCCGGCAGTAGGGATGCTCCACGGAGCATCCGCCGCGACGTCAGGCTCGCGCGCGGGAGGAGAGAGCAACGGTGGAAGTGGTCGTAGACCACGCGGCTTCTGTAAGCCACGCCTTGGCGGGATCAGGAGGGAGAGTTTCCTCCGGCGGGAGGAGGACGGCGACGTCAGCGGAGCCGCGGAGCGGGCGGGCAGACAGTAACCGGGGTTCGTAGCGCAGCGAAGACTCGCAGAGGACGAGCTACGCAAGACCCCGGACAGCATCTACGGCCCATCCACACCGCGGCAAGTCCCGGAGGGAACGACGCCGCACACGGCGTCAGCACAGGAAGGAGAGAGGCCATCCCGCGGCGAATCCATCCGGCTGGGAGGGGCACGCCACAGGGCCGCTCAACAGCAGCGGGCGCCGGAAGCCTAAGCCTCCCGCGCCCGCTAAATTATCATGCCATTAAAGAAGTATCATTTTGTATAAACAACTCGCATCAGACAGGCATCACTTTGAGTAAAACCATTTTTTCCGTCAAGCGTTCCTATCGCGCCGCTTTCAAAGCCCTCAAAGCCCATTGTGAAATAGTTGATATCCCATGCCGTATGGCCTTTAGTCCTATCACCTGACGCTGCGCCGGGACCGCCGGGACGCTCAAGCCAGTATACCGCGCCAAAACGCTTGTAAAGGTCATAGAACAGCGGCATATACTCCACTCCACCATTATATGGTTTCCCATCAGACAATGGATAATATGACTGCTTCATAAACGGCTTATGACGCTGAGCATACCTGAGCACTCCGTCCATATTGGCCTCACCGCTACCTTCCTTTCCGGGACTACCATCCATTCCACGACCTGATTTTCGCCGACCGTAGCCCGACTTGCCGATAGGGAAGAAGATATTATTGCCATTGCTGCTGTTGAACACAAAACATCCTCGCATTCCCTTTGTCGATCCGGCGCCTGTTGCATCGTCATAACCGAAAGCCTCAGCTACGGACGTTGCCGTTTCCTTAGCGCCATCTCCATACAGCACTCCATAGGCTTTCTCGATATTGCTGCCGGCTGTAGACATCAACCGGGCGAAGTCCTCATAGCGAGCCACTCTCGCTCCGGGATTTTTTATGCCCCAGTCATCATTACCACCAACCAAATTTCTCCAAAGATTAGTTGATGATTCGTTTCTCCATGTGATCACGTCAAACGATGCGTTGGTGCCATCCTGTCCGAATCCCACGCGGTCGTTATTTGAGGCGAGGATCGCATTGACGTTGTTCCATCTGAAGTAAGAACCCTCATATAGCGGCGATTCCACAAAGCTGGCGGTATATTCACCTTTCTTATATCCGCCGGTAAGCGAATACACATTAAACGACCCCCAGGCGGGATTTTCGTCGCTGCGGGCGTTGCCGTCCATAGTGATCGGAGCATAGCCCTGACGCACCATGATCACATGCTCGCAGGTATAATTGTGATAGCGCACCTTCACCAGCCCGCAACGCACCTCATTGGCGCCGCACGTGCCCTTGAACTTGATCTTGAAATCGATATTATGCTCCGAATCGCCTTCGATCCGATTTCCGCGTTCTATAGTGCCGTCGCGCCCGGTCGGCGTGCTTTCAAGCTCAAAAAAGCCGTCGCCCTTTATCACTTCGGCATACCATGGTCCTTCAGAGGGGAACGCAACGAATTCGGTCGATTCCTCGTCGGGCAGCCGCATGAGCGTCACGCGAAAATCCTCATTTTTGTCGTGACTGCGCCACACCCCTTTGGGATTCACTATACGACGCACCTGAATGATCTCCACCTCCTTTTCCAACATTGCACCGCTTTTGAGCTTGGCCGTGAATTTTATTTTGCCGTTGCGGGGATATGTATAGTAAGGATTGTTGCCCGAAAAACCTGTTTTCGTCACCAGCTCCTTTGCCCTCGTAAAGAGATGTATCTTGAATGTTTTGGTTCCATCGCCGTTCTGCACCGAATACCGATAATCAGGGTCTGCACCATAACTGTCATCTTTCCCATCAATATAATACGTGCGGTCGCCACGGTGCTTTTCCTCCCAGTAGGTCTGGTTGTACTTGGTATCGCACGGCACAGTATACGAAGGTTTATCCTTGTAGGCAGGATCGTCCACTTTCGTGTCAGTAGCCTGTCGGAGCGAAAGGAACGCGTTCCATGGGCCATCGTTAACCACCGGTTCCTGCGAGTAGAATGTTTCTGACGGAGTGGGAAAATCTGTCGATCCGTCGCCCCAGGGCTTCCACGATGTTTCGCTCATCACCTCGGCCTTCAGACCATATTCGGGATCGATATCACCCACCACCTTCACATCCATCTCCATCTCCTTGTTGTAGAGATACGATATATACTGCGGCGAAACCACATAGATACCCGGTTCTTCGTCAAACTCGATGTGCCAGTCGGCCTCGTTGCCGTTGCCATGGAAAGCGAGCGTCAGCTTGTAGTGGGTATTGCGGCGGGCATCGTAGTCGGTGTCTATATCCTGACCGAGCATAAATCGGTAGACAATCTTTCCTACCGTCGTGGTTGTGCGGTTGCGGTAAATGCCGCTCACCTCCACGTAGGTGCCGTAAGGCTTATGATCCTTCCAGCCCGAATTGAGATCGCCCTCCACCGGATCGGGATACCATATTTTCTCGCCGTCTTTCGACTGATATTTCTCCTTGCCCTTTCCCTGCATGTTCTCGTAGAAATAGAGCGACTGAGCAGTATGCGCATGCGTCTTGTCGATAGTCGACGGATCTTTACCGCCGGCTTCGTCGCCCTTGCCGCCATAGCGGTGCTGATCGTTGCACACATGGTAATACTGCGTCGGATAAAGGCTGTTGGCATCATCGGGCAGATTATCATTGACAATCATCACCTCGCCGTCGGCTATCAGGCCGTTTGCCGTTTCGTAGCGCTTCAATCCCTTGCTGTCATCGGCATCGCCGGGAGTATTGTCCAGCCCGAGAGCACAAAGCTTAGGTATATCCTTGATACGGATATCCTTAATATATATCTCTATATTGTCGTAGAGATCCGAACCGTCAAAAGCTACGGTCACTTTCGACGCAAGCCTCTTGAGCCAGCTTTTCAATGTCAGATTGGCCTTATTGAGCACTATCGGACTTTCATCCGTGGCGCTTGGCGAGCCATTCGTACTGAACACTCCGAACATCTGGCTGTTGTTGGCAATCGTATTGCCATCCCATGTAAAACGAATCGCCTTCAGACCGTCGCGTGTGGCTATTTCCGTAGTGCGGCTATGCAGGTCAGGCACATTGGCCACAGCATAGATATAGTAGCGTCCGCGCGGCAGCGTGAGGCTAAATGTGGCGCGCCCGGCCTTATCATCGCCGAGCGACTGATCGTCGCGGTTGTCCTGATCGGTGCTGCCTACGTAGTTGCTGAGATCATCCTTTGTATAGCACTTTATCAGGTCGCCCTCCGTGTCGTAGACAAGCACGTGGAGCGTGTTTATGTTCTGAATCAGGTCGCCGGCCGAGCGTGAACCCAGATCCACGTCCTCAGCCTGAAAAGTCAGCGAAGCCGATATGGTGCAGTCGCCGTCGAAACCGTCCCCCTTGTCATAGAGAGCGTCGTCCGAGCAGCTCCACAGTGTCATGGATGCCAACAGACCTATCAGATAATATATACTGCGTTTCATCATGTTTCAAATTAAGAGATTCACTTCTTTGGGAGTCCGAAGCCAGGTTTCAGAGTCACTTCGCGATAGGGAAGCACCCACGCCTCGAAGTTGACACCCATATCGCTCACTTTTGCCTCGATATATAGGTGGGTGTTGCGCGGAAGCTTGCCATCCAACGCATCAAGCGGTTGATCGGCCACCTGATAGGCGCCGAAAAGCGACAGATTGAAGCTGAAGCCCTCGGCGGACTGGCTTTCGGGCATGTAGACCGAGGGGAGGGCTACCGACTTGCCGGCGGCTATAGGCTCCAGAGCGTAGGGGTTATCGCCATCCGCTGTGGTCTTCACGGTGAATGTGCGTTCCATCTGTCCGAGCTGCTGCGCGGGGATCTCAAACGAGGTTATCTCGCGATCCTTTAGGGGATTTTCCTCCTGACACTCCTCCTTGGCGGGGCTGTAGACGGTTTCCACCGGGAAGAGATAGCCAGTCGAAGCCAGATTGGTGAGCCTGTAGCCGGTCAGCTCGAGAGAGCCTGACGTAGTGTTGGTCACCTTCACGGTCACTTTCACGAGCGCGCGCGTCACAAACAGGCTTACGCTCTGCTCACGATCCACAATATTGCCCTGCTCGTCGGTTCTCGGATGACGCACCTTCACCTGATGGTGTTCGGCCATAGGTATCAGGCCGTTGACATTGTCCGACAGTCGGAAGTCAAACGTCAGCCGCTCCAACCGTTTCAGAGCTTCGTCGTCGAGATGCATACCGCTGCCGTAGGCCTCGTTGGAGAGGTCTATGGCGCCCAGCACCCGGTCGGAAGCGTCAGCGAATGTCGAGTGCGAGTAGCCCGAATAGAGTCCGTGTTCGTTGGCTATCACGTAGATATCCTTCAGATCATACACCTCCTTGGGATCCTGACCATTTTCAACCGTGCCGGCATAGACATTGATCTCTTTGCTGGCCGAAGCCGCGATCGCAGTCTTGTCGTCGGCACCGGCCTCGCCGGCAAGATCCCAGAACTGGTTAAATTCCACCACCTTCCGCGACGCATCGGTCGGATCAGCGTGGACTATGATGATGCGCAGAGTGCGTATCATCTCGCGCACCAGCTCCGCATCCTCGAATTCGGTGGCGCGCGATCCCTGTCCGTCGGACGGATCCACTGCCGCTATATTGAACTTGAGCGTGACAGTCGACTCATCGTCGGCCGGACGGCCTGGTTCGTCGCCCGACGAGCATGCCGTCGACGCCACTCCAAGCCCGAGCGCCATCGCTGCCATCGCCGCGAGTCGGTATCGCCGTAGCCGGTGAGTTGATATTTTTCTGTCTGAAATCATAAGTCTGCATTATTGATCCGTACCACCCAGTTGTTGATCACCACCTGAGTGCGCACCCAGTGGTTGTTGGCATCGAGGAAGAAGATCATGTTCCAGTGGTGCTCACGGTCGAGATACTCCTGATCCGACATGGTTTTGAACTTCTCGCTCTTATAGAGGAGCAGATAGTTGACCAGCGGGATGCTGATGATCTCGCTGCCGTCGTCGGCCTTCTTCACCTTGAGGCGCGGGCTGTTGCCGGTGACAAACCGTCCGGTCGACATCTCGCTGTAGGCAAGCACAGCCTCGTTGCCGGCCTCGTCTATGCCTGTTCGGGCTGTGCCCGTGACCCAGGGAGCGTAGGTCACCTCGCCGGCCGGCACCACCGTGTTGTCGTGGGCGTGGCGGGTGTTGTCGTCGGTGATCTCCCATATGAAGTCCTTGTCGTCGAGAGGATCGCCGTTGAGCTGCTGCAACAGTATGCGCAGAGTGTTGGTGTCGCGCATCATCGGCAGCGTGGCCTGTGTGTATTCATTCTCCTTGTCGCTGACGGTCATGTCGAGCGAACCGTAGTAGAGATCGTGGAGCTGTGTGCCGATGCGCTCAGCCTTCATCGCGTGGCCCATGGCCGTGTAGTGCTGTCCGGCCTGGGGAGTGACGGTCGTGTAGGCCGCCTCGCTGCAGGCTGTGCCTCCGTAGGCTATCAGGTGATAGTCGCCGGCCGGCAGATCGATTGTCATGCGCCAGTTTTCGTCGGCAAGCACCTCGGTGGTTTCCGTGCGGGTGGCCACATAGTTGCCGTTCTCGTCGTAGATGTAGAGCGTCAGGCAGTCGACCTGCGAGGGGAATGCGTTGGCAAACTCCATGTTATAGTCGAATATGAACCTCAGCTCGGCTCCCACGCGGCACGGTTCGAGATCGTCGTAGATGGCGCTGTCGCACGACGACATGACCATGGCCGCCGGAGCGGCTATGGCGGCCGAAGCTGCCATAGCGTTCCATATACGACGCATTATATTTGTGATTTTCATTGCAAGTGTCTGATAATGGTTAGAATTCTACCGAATTGTAGCGCACCACCCAGGGAAGGGTCTTCACCTGTACGTCGAGATACACGTCGCTCTCCTCGTCGGGGGTGTCGGGAGTCTGCGGGTCGGGATCGTTTTCCGTGCGGCGCGGATGGCCTATGCGGCGTATCTTGTCGACCGATATCTTGTAGACGTTGTTGCGCACCACAGCAAACTCCATCGGACCCATCACGCCCGGGATATTGTTGTCGTTGTGGCGGTTCCAGTAGTAATAGTAGCAGAAGTAGCCTTTGTAGGGAGTGGTCTGGCCGGCGCCGAGATATTCGTCGGTAGCCCACTGGTAGATGGTGATACCGGCGTCGACAGCGGCCTTCTTGAACTCCAGGAACTGGGCATAGCCATTCTCGCCCACTTCCTGGCCTCCGCCGGCAGTCTGCCATGCGGTGTAGTACTTAGCCACCGAATGTGCATATCCCTTGTCGGTATTTGGACGGAGCACGGCGTTGTTGAGCACATCGCCGGGGGCGGTGGCATTGGCAGCCGCTATCACGGCCGTAAACTTCACGTAGAGCACATTGTCAAACATGTAGAGGATCGGGTGGTCGAGCTTGGCTCCGGGAGTATTCTTGTCGACCTTGTTGCCATCGGCGTCAACATAATAGTTCTCGTCGATAGCGTCCTTAAGATTGGTCGGAGTATTGGCTGTGTTGCAGAGCATGCCCTTGAACACGATGCCGGTCGACAGCGACACCTTCTGCTGGTTGATGCCGGGAATGGTGTTTTCAGTCACATAGCGCCAGATCTTGTACTGGCCGCTGGCGTCGCTCACTCCCCTGCTGATCACTTCCGACGGCGTGGCGCGATACCACTGGTCGCGTGCGGCCAGATCTATCTTCCAGTCCTCTTTGCTCTCGCCCGAGCCGAAGCAGAAGTTATAATATTTCGAATAGCCGTCGCCGTTTTCGCCGATACCGGTCTTCACCTCGTCGCCATCATGATGCACGCACTTGAGATCGGCAGCGTAGTCTACGACATAGTTGGCCGGCAGATCACGTCCGCAGAGCATGTATCCGTCGCCCGAAGCATGTCCGTTGTTGCTGACGCGCTGCAGATAGTAGAAATGCTTGCTCATATTGACGAGATTCATGCGTATGAGTTTCACGTCGAGTGTGTTTCCACCCTGACCGTATACACCCACATGATATGTGAAGTCATTGCCCGAGCCGTCCTTGAAGTCAAGACGCGCCACCGAACGCTGGAGCTGTACCGGGCCGCCGGTCATGTTGACCGCCGAGGCAGAATTGTCGATCTTGTCGCCTTCGGTATTGAGCTTTGACATTTCGAAGGGATTCTCCTCATCCGTAAACGGCAGCCAGTCTTTGATGCTTTTGGGTATACGGGCTGTGGTCACGCTCGCGTTGCTCATCGGCAGTCCCGACGCAGCGTCGAGCACCGAAGTGTTCTTGTTGTCGGCATCGGTGAGGCTGCCGTTGTCCGACGAGCGCTCAGCCACCTCGCAGTGGAAGTCGGTCCAGTCGGTGCTGCCCACGGCGTCGTCGCCCATGGCCTTGAACGAGTCGAGCAGATCCTGCGGATAGTTGGCAAACACATATATGTTCACGCTGTTGTCCATAAGTATGCCCGTTTCCTCATCGGCATTCTTGGCATAATATGCATTGATATGCGAGGCCGAGATCGAAGCGAGTATGCTTGCACTTATACCGTCGGCATTCGGTGTGATCGAACCGTTGCCCGACGGCGAAGCCGTGGCACCTCCGCCTGTCGATATGCCGCCCTGCGATGCGGTGGCGTAGGCTATGAAGCCGTTGCTCTTGTCGGTGAGCACTATCAGTGCGCGGTGGATGCGGTTCTCTTCCGTGCGGCCGGTTTCCTCGCCGCCGGTCGAACCGTTGTCGGTGGTGGCCGAACGCGAACCGTTGTCTATTGGCAGCTGCACGCCCATGCCGAACCATGCATAGCTGTCGGCAGGCATTTCGTTATTGCCCGGATTCATACCCGGAGTGTCGTCGCTGCACGCAGCCATCATGGCAGCCGTGCAAAGACCGATAAGTGTGTGGTATAATTTCATATTTGCTTGAGTTTTTTCGATGGTTGGTCTATATCTTTTGCCGGAGTTCCCCGGGTGGCGTTCCTGACCGGCTGCAGGCCGGCTCCCTGAAAACGCCACCGGAGGGAAACAGGGACTATGTTTTTGTCATTTCGTTGCTATGGGCTATGGTCATTCCATCACCTCCTTGAGCTGCTCCAGAGCTGCCGGAGCGTCGGCCACCTTCATGCGGGCGGCGCGCTGGAAGTAGCGGCCTGCCGCGTCATAGTCGCCCCCAAGAGCGTGGTAAACGCCACGGGCGTATGTAGCCTCGGCACCCTCGCCCGCACAGTCGAGATAGCGCTTGGCGCCCACCATGTCGCCGCGCATCATCGCCGCGTTGGCGGCGTTGAGGTTGGCCACTTCCGATTCGGGGAACATGCGCACTGCGGTTTCAAACAGCTCGTTGTATTCGGCCGATCCGGGCTCGAGCGAGCGCGCAGCTACGAAGAATTCCTGAAGCGACAGGTTCTGCGGACGTGTGCGCGACATCTGTATGATTTCGTTGACATCGCTGAAAGCGCGCACGCGGTATTCTATGCGGTAGTCAGAGTGACGGAGCGCCGGATAGACGTTGGCCAGCAGGAAGCGGTAGGCATCGGGGAAGTCGCGCTGCAGCTTGCTGTTTTTGGCGTCAGGCTCCATGTCGCTGTCGATAAGAGCTATGATGGCCAGCTTGTCGGCCATGTTGCTCTTCACCATGTAGGCGCGCAGACCGCCCCAGTCCTCGGGATCATACGATGTCTGTATGAAGTCGGGCGAGAAGTGGTAGAGCTTTTCGACGTAGGTCTTCAGAGCGGCCGTACGTCCCTTTGCCAGACGCACATTGTTGTTCCACGGTCCTTCAGGCGACGCGAATCCCTTGATCGACAAGGCTGTGATCTCCACGTCCTTGTCGTTGATCACGGTGTCGATCGTGGCGCGTATCTTGGCCAGCTCGCCCTGATTGCCGCGATAGTCGGGGTAGATCAACGTCTGGTGGACGGGGAAGTCGATAAAGGCCTGACCCTTCAGCTCGCGTATCTTCACGGCCTCGGCAGCGGGAGCGATCCAGTTGAAAACCGGCTCGGATTTCTTCGGTTCGAGATTGACGCGTCCGAGCGGCACTATCTCGCGGCCCAGATCGTCGGAGCAGCATCCCTTGGTTTCGTAGCGCACATATATCTCCGCGCCGCCCATCCATTTCTGATAGGGGAGCTGAACGGCCAGAGGCAATGACTTCACGTCGGCGCCGGAGCGCACCAGAGCCACGCCCTCGCGCTTCTCCAGATCGTGGCGAAGAGCCTGATAGTAGCGGTTGCGGCCGGCTATCACTGTCGTACCCAGTTCTATGGAGTCGTTGCCGTTGCGGATCACCGGGGTCACCCACAGCTCGCGGTTAGAGCCGTCGACGCGCCCCAGAGGCACCTCGCCGTTGATATTAAGTGTATTGTCGGTGCGTTCGACGCCGATATTTTTCAGCTTTGTGGCTGCAGCCGTCTGCGCCGATGCGAGCGCCGACACTGCGCCGGCACCCATAATGAGCGATATAAGTATTTTCTTCATCATCGTGGTCGGTTGGGGAGGTTAGAATACGTGTACGAGATTCACAGCCACCTTGGTGGGTCCGAAATAGTTGTGACTGCGGTCTTTGGCGAGCTTCGTACCGCACTTGGCACACGGATATACATCATACTTCGTGTAGATCCAGCCTATGCCGAGCTCGGCCTCGAGGTTCCAGTGACGGCCGAGGATCCACGAATAGCCGTAGGCCACGCCCAGACCGCCATACCATCCCTGATAACGACGGTCCTTCAGGTTGCGGAAATCTGTGCCGAGCATCTTGAAGTCAAGATCGATATTGCCGACATTGTACTGGCCGCCAAGTGCATGAGCCGCCACGAAATGGCCCTGCAGTTCCTGACAGAACCAGTAGCGCAGTTCGGGCTGCACCATCCAGTGTTTCCACTTATGGGAATTGACCGTCCATGCATTGAGATTTCCGGAAAGGTCGAACGACCACTTCGGAGCCAACGCCACCTCGCCGCCCAGATTCACCGTCAGCGCAGCATCATAGAGTATGTTGGTCTTTAATGCCAGATCCCTCGCCTGGATCTCCATGGATCCGGCAAAGAGCATGGCCAGTGCCAGCAGGCTGCTTTTCAAAAGTATTTTCATTTATATTACCTGTTTTATTTGACTAATAAACATTTATGACAATAATTAGATCTGGCTTGTAACACAACTAAACCTTACGGCAGACATCAGAGAGATGCTTTGCCGATATGTAGACAGCATTCCGCTCACCGTTGTTCACGGATACTGCCGGTGCTTTCCATATTTTCCATCCATGCTTTGCATTGCTTATAGCATGTGTACACCTGTTTGCAAGGCAAAATTAACGATAAAATACCTAAAAATCACCCCCCCCCGTTAATATTTGTTAACGTGTTTTATTCCCTGTTATCGCGAAAATTTAACCGCCTACATATCTGACCGATAACCCGACCCGACACTATTCCTCGCAAAAACAAAAAAATCGGGGCACTGTACCTCAATGCGATACAGTACCCCGAACGATGTCAAAACGTCGGCGATGATTACATCAGCGACTTCACAGCAGCCTCAAGCTGACGGTCGTCGCCGCTGAGCTGCTGCTCGGGAGTGTTATATATAAGTATGTCGGGATTGAGATCGAGATTCTCAAGATAGCGTCCCTGCATATCCTTGCAGCCCACCTGCGGGATGCCGAACACCAGCGACGGGTCGATCTGCGACTCCCACCATACGGCGGTCATGGTGCCGGGCACAGGTGTTCCGACAAGCTTGCCGATGCCGAGAGTCTTGTAGACCCAGGGGAAACCGTGGGCGTTGGAGTAGTTGTCCTCACAAACAAGCACACACGAAGGCTTGAGCCACTTGTTGAACGGATCCGAGCCGATATACTGTCCGCGGGGAGCGAACTCGGCATACTGCTTGCCGCTGAGAAGCGTAGCAAGATCGTCGTGGAGCCATCCGCCGCCGTTGTGGCGCGTGTCGATCACCACGGCGTCGCAGTCGCGGTAGCGTCCGAGCAGATCGGAGTAGACGGTGCGGAAGCTGGGGCTGTCCATGCCTTTGACATGGATGTAGCCGATACGTCCGCCCGACAGACGCTCCGTGGCCATGCGGTTGCGCTCCACCCAGCGGTTGTAGAGCAGATCGTTGAGCCGGCCGGCGCTCACAGGCTTCACCACCTGCTCCTCGCGCCGTCCTTCGGGAGTCACGATGCCGAGAGTCACCTTCTTGCCCGCCTTGCCGGCAAGGAGAGGATAATAGTCGGCGCCGGCGGCTATCTTATGGCCGTCGATGCTCTCTATGACAGTGCCGGGGACCACCTTGTTGCCGGCCGTAGCGAGCGGACCGCGGGCCACCACCTCGGTCACCTTCAGGCCGTCGCCGGAGTAATCCTCGTCGAAGAAGGCTCCGAGCGAGGCTGTGGGCTGAGCCGATCCATAGGCATAATAGCGCGCGCCGGTGTGCGATCCGTTGAGCTCGCCGAGCATCTCGGAGAGCAGCTGCGCGAAGTCGTAGTTGTTGTCGATATGGTCGAGGAAACGTCCATAAGCCTCCTGATAGCCTTTCCAGTCCACTCCGTGGATCGCCGGATCATAGAACTTATCGTTGACCTGACGCCATGCATGGTTGAAGATATACTGACGCTCCAGCGCCGGACGATAGTTGAAGTCGGCCTCAAAGGCGATATCCTTGGTCTTGCCGTCGCTGAGATTCACCTCGGTCAGACCTCCGCGGCGCACCACATATACCTTGTTGTCATCCTTGCCGGGATTCATGAAGCCGCCGACACCTTTGGCGAGTTTGCGCACGGTGCCCTCCTTGAGATCGCGTTCCCAGAGGTCATATCCATCCTCAAAAGCGGCGCAATAGTAAAGTTTGTCGCCTTTCTTCGAGAGGTGGGCGTCGCCCATGCGCGAGGAGTTGCCGGTAAGGCGCGCCACGCGGTCGCGGCGGCCGTCAAGGTCAAATTTAAGGATTTCGGCTTTCTCGTCTTTCTTGCCGTCCTCTTTCTTCTTGCCTTTTTTGTCCTTCTTATCCTTTTTGTCGCCCTTGGCGTCGCTGTCCGATTTCTCTTTCGAGTCTTTTTCTGCCTCTTCGAGCAGCGCAAGCTCCTCCTTCGACAGACGGAAGCGATCCCATGCTTCAGGATCGAAGAACATTATATAGGTGTCGCTTTCCGAACCCCAGCTGCCATGACTGCGGTAGCCGGCGCGGTCGCTCTCCCATATCATGGCCTTGCCTCCGAGCACCCATTTGGCATTGCCGTCGCTATAGCCGCTCTCCGTAAGATTGGTCACCTCGCCCGAGCCGTCGGCCTTCACGAGAGCCACATCCTTGTTGTTCCAGCCGCCATGACCTATATAGTCAACAAGGAACCAGCGGCTGTCGGGACTCCACCGGTATGTAACGTCGCCGTCGGAATAAGAGTAGTTGTATTTGCCGTCGAGCACCGTGCGCACTTTCTTATCTGCCAGATTGATCACACACAGCTCGGTGCGGTCGCGCAGGAAAGCCACCTCCTTGCCGTCGGGCGAATAGGCCGGCTGGAACGAAGTGCGGCCGTCGGCCACCAGAGGCTCCTCTTCGATTTCGGTAGCGTAGGTAAACTGTTTCTCCTCCGGACGCTTGATTGTGCTGCGGTATATACCCCATGTATCGCCGCGCTCGGCAGCATACACGATGCTTCGGCCGTCGGCGCTGAAGCTCAGACTACGCTCCTGCTGGGGAGTGTCAGTAATGCGCCGGGTGGTGGCGTATTCGATCGAGGTCACGTAGACATCGCCGTGGAGTATAAAAGCCACCTCCTTGCCCGAAGGCGACACCGCCAGATCGGTCGCACCGCTGCGGCGCACCTGTGCCACGAGCGGCTTTTCGTTATAGTCGGCCGCGATAGCCACCTTCACTTTCGATGGCGCAGCACCCTCCTTGACGGTCCACAGCTCGCCGTCGTAGCTGTAGCAGAGCGTGCCGTCGGAAGCCATCGACAGAGAGCGCACCGGATGCTTGGCATGATCGGTGATGCGCTTCACATCCGACGATCCCGGAGTGGCTTTGTAGACATTGAACGAACCGCCGTCGCGCTCGCTCAGGAAATAATACGAACGGCCGTCGGGGGTCCACACCGCGTTGCGGTCCTCGCCTGTCGACGTGGTAAGCTTGCGGAAGCCGCTGCGGCCGTTGTGGTCGGCGCGCCAAATATCGCGGGTGATCGACGACGTGTGGTGCTTGCGGAGAGGATCCTCATAGCCCTTTTTGTCGGTATAGAGTATGCTGCCGTCGACCGGATTGACCGAAATATGCTCCATGGCGAGCGAAGTGTACATCTGCGGACGCCCGCCCTTGACGCTCACCTTGTAGGTCTGCGGGAAGAGCGACGAAGGGAACTGTATGTCGGACTGCGCCGGCATCACCGCCGCGCTGAACAGCAGAGTGTCGGGCGTCAGGAAAGCAACCGGGGTTTCAGCCGCCGAATGAGTGGTGAGCTTCACCGGCTGGCCGCCTGCGGCCGGCACTATGAACACATCCATCGAACCGTCGCGATCGCTGGCGAATGCAATCGAACGGCCATCGGGACTCCACACCGGAGCCGTATCGTAGGCAGGATTGGTAGTGATCTGCCGGGCCTGGCCGCCACCGGCGCTGACCGTGAATATATCACCCCGATAAGTGAACGCTATGGTCCGGCCATCGGGCGATATAGCCGGATTGCGCAGCCACAACGGCGCTTCGGAAGCACCGGCTGCTGCTGTCGCCGCGAGCATTGCGGCCGCCAAAAATACTTTTTTCATCTTGCTGTGGATGTTATGATTGATTCTGCCTGCAAATATAGATAAAAAAGAGAGATTTTTTATGTAACTTTGCAGCAAAATGGGAAGAATCATGGGCATAGACTTCGGCCGACGCCGCTGCGGAGTGGCGGTGACCGACCCGCTGCGCATCGTCGCGACGGCGCTACAGACAGTCGACACATCCCGACTGCCTGCATTCGTCAGCGACTACTGCGCCCGCGAGCAGGTCGACTTCATCGTGGCCGGTCTGCCGCGCGACCTTCACGGCAACGAGTCGGAGTCGATGCGGTTTATACGTCCGGCCATAGCACGTCTGCGCAAGGCGCTCCCCGCGATGGAGATAGTCATGTGGGACGAACGGTTCACATCGGCCATAGCCCACCGGTCGATGATCGACTCAGGCATGAGCCGCACACAACGACGCGACAAATCGCTCGCCGACCGCATGGCCGCAGTGCTGATACTCAACTCCTACCTCGAAAGCCGCCAATACAGCGGCCGGGAGTAGCGCCATGGCCGCACCATTCATCCCGAAACACCGACAGCAATACAGAACAGCTTTTTATCAACACCCACTGAAATGAAACTGCCCATATATCTCTACGGACATCCGGTGCTCAGACAGATCGCCGAGCCGCTGACCGAAACGTCGGAAGAGCTTTCGAAGCTTATCGACGACATGTACGCCACCATGTACGCATCGGAAGGTGTCGGACTTGCCGCGCCCCAGATAGGCAAAAGCATCCGACTTGTGGTGATCGACGCATCGCCCGTGGCCGACAGCTTTCCGGAATGCGCCGGACGCAAGATGACACTCATCAACCCCGAAATAGAAGTGCTTGAGGGGGACCGCATAAGCCGTTCCGAGGGATGCCTTTCACTCCCCGGACTGTCGGAAAACGTCAGCCGCACCGAACGCATACGCCTGCGCTGGCTCGACGCCGACATGACACCCCACGAAGAAGTGATCGAAGGATTTCTGGCGCGTATCGTGCAGCACGAATGCGACCACCTCGAAGGCAAGCTCTATATCGACCACATATCGCCGATACGCAAGCAGCTGATACGCCGCAAGCTCAAGGATATAGCCGACGGACGCATAGGATGCGACTATCCGGTGAGATACGCCTCCAACCGCCGCAGATAACCGGGCGCGCGACTACCCCGCTGCAATCATCAATACCAACACTCTGACCAACAACTAAAAAAAAACATGGCCGACGACAAAAAGGTAATCTTCTCCATGGTAGGATTAAGCAAGACCTACCCTCCCCAGAAACAAGTACTTAAAAACATATATCTGTCGTTTTTCTATGGCGCCAAGATAGGCATCATAGGCCTTAACGGCTCCGGCAAATCATCGCTCCTCAAGATCATCGCCGGCATAGACAAGAGCTATCAGGGCGAAGTGGTGTGGGCGCCGGGCTATAGCGTAGGCTACCTCGAACAGGATCCGCAGCTCGACCCGCAGAAGACCGTCATCGAGGTGGTGCGCGAAGGCGTACAGCCCACAATGGACCTTCTTGCCGAATTCGACAAAGTCAACGAAGCCTTTGCCGATCCCGAAGTGCTTGAGGATCCCGACCGCATGGAAGCCCTCATAGCCCGTCAGGCCGAGCTGCAGGACGCGCTCGACGCCGCCGACGCATGGAATATCGACTCACGCCTCGAACGCGCCATGGACGCACTGCAGTGTCCGCCCGACGACCAGACAGTGGCAACACTGTCGGGAGGCGAACGCCGCCGTGTGGCTCTCTGCCGGCTGCTGCTCCAGCAGCCCGACGTGCTGCTCCTCGACGAGCCGACCAACCATCTCGACGCCGAATCGATCGACTGGCTCGAACAGCATCTGCAGCAGTATCAGGGCACAGTCATAGCCATCACCCACGACCGCTACTTCCTCGACCATGTGGCCGGCTGGATTCTCGAGCTCGACCGCGGCGAAGGCATCCCCTGGAAAGGCAACTACTCGTCGTGGCTCGACCAGAAAACCAAACGCATGGCGCAGGAAGAGAAACAGGCTTCGAAACGCCGCAAGACACTCGAACGCGAACTTGAATGGGTGCGCATGGCTCCCAAAGCGCGTCAGGCCAAAGGCAAGGCGCGCCTGTCGAGCTACGACCGACTGCTCAACGAAGACCAGCGCGAACGCGAGGAACGTCTGGAAATATTCATACCCAACGGCCCGCGCCTCGGCCAGAAAGTGATCGAAGCTACCGGCCTGTCGAAAGCATTCGGCTCCAAACAGCTCTTCAAGGATCTCGAATTCATGCTGCCGCCCGCCGGTATTGTCGGCGTGATAGGCCCCAACGGAGCCGGCAAGACCACACTGTTCCGACTCATAATGGGTCAGGAGAAGCCCGACGCCGGAAGCTTCGAAGTGGGCGAAACCGTCAAAATAGCCTACGTCGACCAGACCCACCACGACCTGCTGCCCGAAAAGAGCGTCTATGAAGTCATCTCGCAGGGCACCGAATCGTTCCGCATGGGGGGCCGCGACGTGAACGCACGCGCCTACCTGTCGAAGTTCAACTTCTCAGGAGCCGATCAGGAGAAGAAGATCGGAGTGCTTTCAGGCGGAGAGCGCAATCGCCTCCACCTCGCCATGGCTCTTAAAGAGGAGGGCAACGTGCTGCTTCTCGACGAGCCGACCAACGACATCGACGTCAACACCCTGCGGGCACTTGAAGAGGGTCTGGAAGATTTTGCCGGATGCGCCGTGGTGGTCAGCCACGACCGCTGGTTCCTCGACCGCATCTGCACACACATACTCTCTTTCGAAGGCGACGGCAAGGTAGTGTTCTATGCCGGATCATATTCCGACTACGAAGACTACAAGCGCGCGCAGAACGGCGGCAAAGAGCCTCCCCGGCGCCGCTACCGCAAGCTGATGGAATAATCTGTCGGTCAGCAAGCAACCCATAGCCCGACGGTCGTGGGGGGCCCAGCGCCGGGGGGGTTGGCCCCCCCCCGGGCGCGGGGGTGGAGCCAC
>JAIDKJ010000247.1:17264-18264 GCA_029051835.1 Paramuribaculum sp.
GGCGTGGCCACTCCCCCCCCTCGGCGGTCCCCACTCCCGGCGGACGCTGTTATCACACCACCCGGAGTTTACATTTGCAAATCTTACTACCACAAACAACCATGTTAATAATCAACGACTTACAAAGCACACTCAACTTAAGTTATTAACATCTATAAAATTTTGGCGTTTGAAATTGTAAATTCCCGCCAAAAATAGCTAATTTTACGTCCCCCAATTCAGTGGTGGATATATGACCGAAGAAGTGTATCACATACCGGCCTTGTTGCCGCAGACCCTCGAAGCCCTCGCGATACGTCCCGGAGGCATCTACGTTGACGTCACCTACGGTGGCGGCGGACACTCCCGCGCCATAGTGGAGCAGCTCGACGCCCAAGGACATCTCTACGGATTCGACCAGGATTCAGAGGCCGTGGAGAGAGCGTTCCGCGACCCACGGTTTACAATCGTACATTCCAACTTCCGTTTCCTTCGCAACTTCATGCGCTATCATGGCGTGGAGCAGGTCGACGGCATTCTGGCCGACCTTGGAGTGTCATTCCACCACTTCGACGATGCCGCGCGAGGATTCTCATTCCGATGGGACGGACCGCTCGACATGCGCATGAACCAGCGTTCGGGCCTAACAGCCGCACGCCTCATAGCCGACACATCCGAAGAATCGCTTGCAAGCATCTTCAACCTCTACGGCGAGCTGCGCCAGTCGCGCCGCATAGCCTCGGCCATCGTCAAAGCCAGAAGCCGCGAAGAGATAACCACCATCGAGCAGCTTCTCGCCATAGTGCGTCCGCTGATCAGCCCCAAGGCCGAAAAGAAAGAGCTCGCACAGATATTCCAGGCACTCCGCATAGCCGTCAACGGCGAACTCGACGCCCTCGGCAGCTTTCTCGATCAGGCCACGAGCCTGCTGGCTCCCGGCGGACGGCTGGCCATCATCACCTACCACTCGCTCGAAGACCGCATGGTCAAAAACTACATGAAGACCGGCAACATCGAGGGA
>JAIDKJ010000248.1 GCA_029051835.1 Paramuribaculum sp.
TCTTTGAACTAACCTGCCGGTCAATTCAACCAAGTCAACACTTACCCAACCATCAAAGCATATCATGGAAGGCAAGATCATCATCGTCAGCGCCCCCTCGGGCTGCGGCAAATCCACCATCATCAACCGACTGCTGCAAAAGGGCGAAATCGATATGGAATTTTCTGTATCGGCCACCAACCGACAGCCACGCGAAGGCGAAGTGCATGGAGTCAGCTACTGGTTTCTAACCGATGAAGAATTCCGCAAGGCCATAGCCGACGACAACTTCGTGGAATATGAGGAGGTCTACCCCGGACGCTTTTACGGCACTCTGAAGAGCGAAGTGGAGCGCCGGTGTCGCGAGGGTCACAACGTGGTGCTCGACATCGACGTCAAAGGCGGCGTCAACGTAAAGCGGATGTATGGCGACCGCGCTCTGGCTCTCTTTATCGAACCGCCGAGCATCGATGCCTTGCGGTCGCGCCTTGAAGGTCGCGGCACCGAATCGCCCGAAGCTATCAGCCAGCGCCTCGGCAAAGCCGAATATGAGCTTTCGTTCGCTCCCTCCTACGATGTCAGGATCATCAACGACGATCTCGAAAAAGCGGTGGCCGATACCGACAAAGTCATCAAACAATTTGTCGGCGCATGAAAATCGGTCTGCTGGGCGGATCGTTCAATCCGGTTCATATAGGCCACATGATGGTGGCAAGCTACATGGCTCAGTTTGCCGGACTGGACGAAGTGTGGATGATGCTCTCACCGCAAAATCCGCTTAAGGACAGTGCCACGCTCATCGATGACCGCCATCGGCTCAAAATGCTCGAAATAGCAGTCGGTGCCGATCGGCAATCCAGAATCAAAGTATGTGATGCAGAGCTTTCACTGCCACGCCCGTCATATACGATCGACACGCTGCGATACCTGAACAACCGACATCCATCAGCATCGTTCAGCATCATCACCGGAAGCGACAACTGGGTCAGCTTCGGCCGATGGCGTGAAAGCGATACGATACTGTCGGACTACGGAGTGATCGTATATCCACGACCCGGATTTCCGGTCGACAAGCCTATGCATCCCAACTGCCGTCTGATCGACGCACCCATGACCGAGATATCAAGCACATTTCTGCGACAAGCGCTGTCAGACGGAGCCGACATGACCTACTTTCTCCCGCCCGGAGTCTATGAATACATCAGACACAACCATCTATATGAATGATACTATTCTCAACAACAATGCCCTCGCCTTCATAGGACTGTGCAACGAATATTGTCAGGCAGCGGAATCCGCGGCCGAAACCGAACGCGGGGAATTTATCGATATGATGCTCCGGCTACTCCCCCGGATATATATAGCCGCCTCCGACCTGACAGAGGACACACTTACCGAAGACGCCTACATCAACCCTTCGCTTGAGGAAGACTACTACGAATCGGTAAGGCGTGCCATCGAAAACATCATGGGACCCGACGACACGTATCTCGAAGTGTTCGAGGAGGACATGAAATATTCCGACACTCCCATAGCCGCAAGCATTTCCGAGGGGCTGACCGATATATTCCAGTCGGTCTACAACTTCATAGAAATGATCAAACCCGATCCGATCATGCTCGCTCCCGAAGCACTTGCAGCGATGAAGGAAGACTTCAAGGCCTACTGGAGCCAGATATTGTGCAACAACCTGCGCGCACTCAACAAAATCAAATATTCATCATCCGATATTGACTGATATGGAACACTTCGACTACATTGCCGACCTCTGTGAGTTTCTCGACTCTTCTCCGGTCAACTTTCTTGCCGTCGACACCGTACGCCGGCGTCTGGATGCCGAGGGATTTGAACGCCTCGACCCACGCGAAGCCTGGGAAATCAACCGTGGAGGACGCTATTATGTGCCAAAAAACGACTCCGCCATATTCGCCTTTAGTGTTGGCGATTCCGACCCTGAGGACGGTTTCCGTATCATCGCCGCCCACAGCGATTCGCCCGGATTCCGCATAAAGCCCAACTGCGAGATATTATGCGACGGAAACATCGTGAAACTCAACACAGAAGTATATGGCGGCCCGATACTGTACACCTGGTTTGACCGACCATTATCGATAGCAGGCCGCGTGATACTTCGCGGGCAGGATCCGCTGCATCCGATAAGCCGTCTGGTAAGATTCGACCGACCGTTGCTCACCATACCGCATCTTGCCATACACTTCAACCGCTCCGTCAACGAAGGCAATCCGCTCTCGAAGCAGAAAGACATGCTGCCGGTCATCGGACGCGTCGACAACAAAGGCGACGAAAAAGGACTCGTACGACGCCTCGTTGCCGAAGAACTCAATGTTGATCCGGATATGATCATCGACTACGACCTGTCGCTCTTCGATACAACACCTGCCTGCGTGACCGGACTCAACAACGAATTTATCACCTCCGGACGCATCGATGACCTGTCGATGGTTCATGCGGCGCTCACATCGCTGCTTGAAACAGAAAACGACAAGGCGATCAAAGTCATGGCTATTTTCGATAATGAGGAAACCGGAAGCGGCACAAAGCAGGGAGCGGCATCGCCGGTGCTACACAATATCCTGAAACGCATCTGCAACTCTCTTGGATGGACCGAAGAGGCATTCATGATCAGCATAGCATCATCGTTCATGGTATCGGCCGACAACGCCCATGCCGTACACCCCAACTATGTCGAGAAACAGGATCTCACCAACCACCCCACTCTCGGAGGCGGCCCGGTCATCAAAATCAATGCCAACTGCAAGTATATGACCGATGCCGACAGCGCGGCCGTATTCAAAAATGTCTGCGATGCAGCCGGCATACCGTGCCAGTATTTCGTCAACCACAGCGACGTGGCAGGAGGTTCCACACTCGGCAACATACTTACCTCGCAGCTTGACCTGCGTGGAGTAGACATGGGAGCCGGCGTATGGGCCATGCATTCCGTGCGCGAGACAGCATCAACCGCCGATCACATCAACATAATCAAAGCTTTCCGCACCTTCTACGAAGTCTGACAGCTGGAGGAAGAAAGAGAGATCAGATCACAACAATCCTACGGCGCTGGAGCCATCTATACGTCGCCATATCCCGTAATCATGCGATGAGGGATATGGCGACGATCGTCACAGATGCAAGCGCTACAGCCATCGACTCCGCACGACGCGACACCTTAATGCCGCGCACGGCATCGTTATGGGTGATCCGACGACTGTCTGTACCGATATACGGTTTATACACCGCCACACCGAAATAATCGTGAGTGCCGCCGAAACGGCATCCGAGTACACCGGCCATAGCCGCTTCCGGCCATCCGGAATTAGGACTCGCATGACAACGTCCAAACCGACAGACAAATCTCCACAGCCCCGGACGTCCTGCTGCGAGGATGATCAGCATAGAAGTAAGCCGTGCCGGAATCCAGTTGGCTATATCATCGATCCGGGCCGCACAGCGGCCAAACAAAAGATAACGGTCATTGCGGTAACCGATCATCGAATCAAGAGTGTTGACCATCTTGTAGGCCACCATTCCGGGCACTCCAAGCACTACGAACCAAAACAACGGCGCCACCACTCCGTCGGATAGATTTTCAGCCAAAGTTTCAAGTGCCGCCGTAGCCACCTCCTGCTCCGAAAGCGAGTCAGTATCACGACCGACGATACGCGCCACCTGACGGCGGCCCTCCTCAAGCGAACGGTCGAGCGCCTTGAACACCGCCCCGACTTCGCGTATCAAAGTCGTGCCTGCCAGACAGAAAAACACCATTACCGTGCACAACACCACTTCGGCCACAATCCATGATCTCAACGACCACACTACAGCCACGCATATCATATAGACGGCAATAATCAGCCCAATAGCAGTAACGGCTCCTTTGGCCACCCTATGCCGTCCGCGGTTAAGCCTGCGCTCCATAAACGCAATCGACTTGCCCATCCACACCACCGGATGAGGCATCCACGACGGATCGCCTACCACAAGATCAAGCGCCCATCCCGCCAGCAGTCCTATCAACAATATTTCCCAATCCATTCTCTCAACGCATCAATCAGTAAATCATTTTCTTCCTTACGCTGAGCCGCAACCCGAAAATGCCGTGAAGTCAGCCCGGTAAAGTTGGAAGCATCGCGTATAAGCAACCCGTGATGAGCCACAAGCCACTCTTTAAGTCCGGCCGCTGTCCCGGCGGGAGCTGCACATAAAAAGAAATTAGTGGCCGACGGAGTGACATCATATCCCATAGATGCTATCTCACGCTGCATTCTTGCACTTTCGGCAAGAAGCATATCCACGGGTATAACAGGAGGATTATCAACCAGAAACTCCGCACACGACGACGCAAGAGCATTGACGGCCCACGGCATACGATGACGACGGAGCCGCCTTATATTTTCGGAAGCCGCCGTCATATAGCCCACACGCAGTCCGGGCACACAGAACTGTTTCGTCAGCGAGTGCAGCAATATCACATTGTCGTGACCCGACATAGCCCTCATATCGAGTTTGCCGGCACGGCAATAGTCGGAATAGGCCGTGTCTATCACAAACATCACCGACTGACGGTCAGAGATCAATGCCGACAGCCATCCGGCGTCCGTCGCCCTTCCGTCGGGATTATTGGGATTGCACAGCCACACTACATCTGCATTTGAAGCGGCCTTCTCCGCATCGCTGAAATAGACCGGCTCGTTACCGGCCGCCACGCATGCATCGGCATACTCGGCGAAGGTAGGGCCGACGATGCCGCACCGACGGCCTGCGGCCATATCGCGTGCAATAGTGTATATGGCATCGGTCACTCCGGCTGTCACCATGATCTGATCATCGACGATTCCAAGCCTGTCGGCCAGATGCCGTTCCAGACTATACGGCTCCGGCTCCGGATATGATGCTACAAAATCGAGTCTGGACATCATGAACCGTTTCAACGCACTGAGATCGGGATACTGCCATATGTTGGTCGAAAAATTGACCTTTATCTGCCCGGCATACCTGTATACATCATCACCGTGTCCTTCAGTCATAACTCATCATTTGATATATCATATCCATATTGAGGTGTTCTCTCAACCGTTCAGCCAGCAGATCGTATTGACGCTGACGGTACGCACCGTAATCGGCCACGCGCCCGCTCAGCTGAGGCAAAAGCCATGCGATCACCTCACTGTTGTCGAGAAAGCCATGAAGATATGTCCCATAGCAATTTCCGGCACGGCATCCGTCGTAAGTTCCGTCCGACAGACGGCAAAGAGCAGTCTGTCCACTGTCGAGTCGTGTCCGCCCCATGTGTATCTCATAGCCACGGCCCGCTATACGGCTGCCTGCGGCTGTCATCATCTCAAATTCTATCCGGCGAGTCTTTTTGTCGGCGGATATGACAGTGGTCACCGGCAGCAGGCCTAGCCCATCGACGCTGCCCGCCGCTCCTTCCATCCCATCGGGATCATCCACCACACGCCCCATCATCTGATAGCCGCCACAGATACCCACCACGGGCACGCCGCCTGCGGCCAGACCCGTCAGAGCCGTGTCCATTCCACTGTTTTTAAGCCACTTCAGATCGCTCACCGTGGTTTTAGTGCCGGGAATCACTATTATATCGGCACCGGCAAGCGCCTTAGCTTCCGATGCATAATATACGTTTACACCCGGAGTGTGTTCCAGCGCATTGAAGTCGGTAAAATTGGATATGTGCGGCAATCTGACGACCGCCACATTTACAGCGCCTGACACCGGCGCCACCGGCTTACCGTCGAGCGCCACCGAATCCTCCTCTTCTACATGTATATCAGGCATGTAAGGAACCACACCAACCACAGGAACACCGCAATACTCCTCAAGCATACGACGCCCACGGTCGAACAGACGCATATCGCCTCTGAATTTATTGACGATAATTCCCTTTATCAGCGATCTGAACCGCTCGGGCTGCAGCATGATCGAACCATAGGCCGAGGCAAACACCCCACCGCGGTCGATGTCAGCTACAAGCACCACAGCGGCACCGGCATACGCAGCCATAGGCATATTCACTATATCGGTATCCTGAAGATTGAGTTCGGCCACACTGCCGGCTCCTTCCATCACGATAGGATTATAGCGCGACGACAACCTGTCGAAAGCTCCGCAGACACCCCTGCGAAGCCCGGCTCTGACCTCACTGTCGTATAGCCTCGCCGACGTATATGTGCCGGCAGGAACACCGTCGACAACAATCTGACACGTAGAATCGCTCTGCGGCTTAAGCAACACCGGATTCATGTCGGTATGACACGGCACACCGGCAGCTTCGGCCTGTACAGCCTGTGCGCGTCCGATCTCGAATCCTTCGGGCGTGGCGAACGAATTCAGCGCCATATTCTGGGCCTTGAACGGAGCCGGGGAATAGCCATCCTGACGGAAAATGCGGCAAAGCCCCGCGGCCAGCAGACTCTTGCCCACGTCGCTTCCTGTGCCGCCAAGCATAAGCGGACGCAGCCGCTTCATATCGGCATTCATAAAACACACGGTGTTGTAATGTAAGACATGCGTAACATATTGCAAAATTACTTATATTTTTCCTTAACTTTGCAATATGAAACACAAGATACATCTGGGACTGCTGCCCCGCATCATTATCGCCATAGCAATGGGTATCGCCATCGGATGGATAGCACCCTACTGGTTTGGCCGCCTGTGTGCCACGTTCAACGACATTTTTTCGCAATTTCTCGGATTTCTCATTCCACTGATCATAGT
>JAIDKJ010000249.1 GCA_029051835.1 Paramuribaculum sp.
GAGCCGGCCGTGCCGCCTCCTCCTCTCACGGTTCAACTATTTATTTATGAGAGCCCTGCAGCCCGGTATCCCTGCCCGATCAACAGGGACGAGGGATGTTGAATTGCATATAGTCCTGTTGGTGCGTCACGTTCAATAGTCGTTCAATCATCTATGCGTTTCAGTATAAACAACAATCCTGACGCGCAAAATGGCTTGCAGCGTCAGCCATAAAAGAACTTAAAAAACTCAAAAAACGCCCCGACGACACCTGCCTCACAGCATTTTTGGCACAAAAATAAAGTGCATTGAGATATTTTTGGGTAATTTTGTTGTTTGAATCTTTGAGCGGAAAGCCTCGGAAAATCCGCCGAACATACTCTACTGTAGTCAATCACGAAATCTTCGAATATATATGGACAGAGTGACTGTCAAGATCGTCAACCGTTCGGGCCACAGCCTGCCCGCCTATGAAACCGCCCAGTCAGCCGGCATGGACGTGCACGCCTGCCTCGAGGAGCCTGTCACGCTCATGCCCATGGAGCGCGCCCTTATACCTACCGGACTGCGCATAGCCCTTCCCGAAGGCTATGAGTGCCAGATGCGTCCGCGCAGCGGCCTGGCTCTCAAAAGCGGCATTACGCTCGTAAACACCCCCGGCACCATCGACGCCGACTACCGCGGCGAGATCGGCGCCATATTGATCAACCTGTCCGACAAACCGTTTACGGTCAACGACGGCGAACGGATCTGCCAGATGGTAGTGACACGCTATTCGCAGGTCGAATGGCAACCGGCCGAACAGCTGGAGTCCACCCGACGCGGCGACGGAGGATTCGGACACACCGGACTCGAATGATGAACACCACCCTGACAATGCGCATGGCCGCCCTGCTGGCCGCCATAGCCCTGGGCATCGCAGCCATCGGCGCCCGACAGCGCCACGACCGCAATGCCGAGGCCGACACGCGCAAGGCCGACTACATATTTCTCGAAGGGCAGCGACAGAACCAGACCGGGCATCCGGATGCCTACTACGAACTGCTCAAACGCGCCCACGAGCTCGACTCCACCGACAAATACGTAGGCATGGAGCTGGGCTATATGCGCATGAGGCTCGCCAGGGGCGACAGCGCCGAGATGGCCGAGGGCTACAAGCTCATGGCCGACTATGCCGACTCCAACCCCGACGACTTCTACGGCTGTGTGCTATTTGCCGCCGTATCGTCGCAGATCGGGCGCAACGACCGCGCGATCGACGTGTGGGGACGGCTCCACAACGCACAGCCCCACCGCCCCGAGCTCACGCTCCGACTGGCCGAAGCTCTGGCCTCAGAAGGCTCCGACAGCTCACTGGCCAAAGCCGGACTGCTCTACGACTCGCTGTGGATGTCGGAAGGACCGAGCGTACGCCTGGCCCAGATGATGGTGCAGCTCCACTATCATCAAGGCGACACCGCCGCGATGCTCGCCGACGCACACCGTCTGGTCGACGCCGCTCCCGGAGTGGTCGACTACAACATCTTCGCCGGCAATGTGGAGATGGATCTCGGCGATACCGACTCGGCTCTCGTCTACTTCAACCGCGCCGTAGAGATCGACCCCGGCAGCGGCATAGCCTACTATTCGCGCGCCAACTACTACAACGCCACCGGCGACAGTGCGGCCTACGACGCCGACATATTCCGCGCACTCGAACAGGAAAGCCTCGACGTGACCCCGAAACTACAGATTATCCGCGACTACACCGCATCGCTCTATCAGGACTCCGTGCAGCAGCCGCGCATCGACAAGATGTACCGGCGACTGGTGGAACTGCATCCGCATGAAGCCGACGTGCGCAATCTCTACCGCTACTACCTAATAGCGATCAACGACTACGAAGGAGCCGCCGAGCAGTCGTCCTATTCGCTCGACATCAACCCCAACGACGAGCGCCAGTGGATAGCGCTGACAAGCCTCTACATGCAGAGCGGACAGATGGAACGCGCTGTCGGCGCGGCTGAACGCGGACGCCACTTCTTCCCCGAAAATCCCAACCTGCCCATACTCGAAGCCGCCGGACTGACCCAGCTCGAACAATACGACTCGGCGATCGTGATGCTCGGAGTGGCACGCATGATCACACCGCCCGACGATACAGAGACACTCAGCGACATAGCCACCGCGCGCGGCGACGCACGATATGCCGCCGGCGATCTCGACAGCGCCTTTTCCGACTATTCACAGGCGCTCGCACTGAACCCGGAAAACATGACAGCGCTCAACAACTGCGCCTACTACCTCGCCTGCGAGAACCGCGACCTCGACCGCGCTATGGACATGATACTGAAAGTAGTGGCCGCTCGACCCGAGGAAGCCACTTCGCTCGACACCTACGCGTGGGTGCTCTTCATGAAAAAAGATTACGAACAGGCACGCGAGGCCATTGACAACGCTCTGGCGCACACCGACGATCCGTCGGCCGAACTGTATGAACACGCCGGCGACATCTACTTCATGGACCGCAAGCCTCAGGAAGCTATCGACTTCTGGAAAAAAGCTCTCGAAATAGATCCAGAGAATGAAACACTTGCCCGCAAAATACGTCTGAAAAATATCTACACCGAATGAAACGCATCAGCCTGCCCTCACTCGTAGCCATAATACTCACACTCTCGGCCACGGTAATCCTGGAAGGATGCCGCAGCCACAAGGAGAGCGCCGCTCCGGCCGCATCGCAATGGACCGCACTCAGCCTGCCGGTGAAGATACGCATCACCGAGCCGCAGAAAGCATCGCTCAGCGGCACGGCCACATTCGAGCGAGGCCGCGCTGTAGGCCTGTCGTTCAGGATGCTCGGCATGGAGGTGGCTCAGGCCCGCGTCACCGCCGACTCGGCCACTGTGATCGACAAATTCCACAAAAAATATATCAGCGTGGATCCGTCGGACTTCCTCCGCCGGGCCGGGCTCGACATGACCACACTCCAGAATCTGTTGCTCGGCATCGACGACAAAGCCGCGGCAGCCACCGTCAGAGGGAGCAACGACGCCATTTCGATCGAACAGACCGATCCCGTCGATACCCCCTACGGAACCATGACGGCGAAAACCGCCTGGCAATCCGAAATAAAGGGCAAAAACATCAGCGGCACGATCGAATGGGACTTCGGACGGGCGCGCTGGAACGATAACGTCACAACCCGGACACTGACAATACCCGACGGATATAGCGAGGTAGACCTGACGAAACTGCTTACCCACTAATGAGATCCATCATCACATTTCTTGTAGCCGCAGTCATTGTGGCAGCGACGGCCGACGCCGCGACACAGAAAAAACAACGTGCGAAGCGCGATATCAACCGCGTTCGCACCGAACAGCGCGACACGAAACGCGAGATAGCCGAAACCTCTAAAAAAATCACGGCCAACACCCGCGAAACGAGCCGTCAGCTCGCACGTCTTAACGCACTTTCGGGCGAAATCACAAACACCACGCGCGAAATCGGAAAGATGCAGCAGGGTGTAGACTCCCTCGACAGCCGCATAGCAGCCACAGCCGACTCCATAGCCTCGCTGCAAGGCCGGGTGGAAGCCATGCGCCGAACCTATGCCTCGGCGCTGAGAAGCACCCAGGGGAGCAACGGAGCGATGAACACCCTCGCCTTCATATTCTCCTCCGAAACATTCAGCCACGCATGGCAGAGAGTGCGCTATCTGCAGCGCTTCGGACAGTGGCGCCGCAACCAGACCGAACGCATCACACGCGCTGCCGACTCACTCGAACTCCACCGCATGGGGCTTGACACTCTACGCCGCGAACGCAGTGTGGCCGTGGCGCGCATGTCGCTCTCGCAACGCCAGCTTGAGGCGCAGCGCAAGGAAACCGATCAACTGGTGGGCAAGCTGCGAAGCGAAGGATCATCGCTCAAGGCATTGCTTAAAGAGAAGGAACGCAAAGCCCGCGCGCTCGACAGCGAGCTTGACAAACTGATAGCCGAAGAGCAGCGCCGACGCGAGAAGGAGCAACGCGAGGCCGAACGCCGCGAAAAAGAAGCGCAACGCAAAGCCGATAAGAACAAGACCACCGGCAAAACCACTACCGACAGCAAAACGACAACCTCGACCACATCGGGAGGCACTGCGAAAGCCAACGCCACGCCGACAAGCGTTGCCGCCGCCGACCGCGCCCTCACGGGCAGCTTCGAGAGCAACAAGGGACGACTGCTCTTTCCTGTGGCCGGACGCTACAGAGTGGTACGCGGATTCGGACGCCAGAAACACCCCGAGCTCGAACATGTCGAAACCGACAATTCAGGCATCGACATAGAGGCAGTCGGAGGAGGCAAAGCCCGCGCGGTGTTCAAAGGACGCGTATCGGAAATCTTCAAGCAGCCCGGCTACGGCACCATCATCATGGTGCGCCACGGCAACTACCTGACCATCTACGCCAATCTCTCGCATATCGACGTCCACAAAGGGCAGGATGTGGAGGCAGGCCAGTCGCTCGGCACCATCTATCCCGACCCCGACGAGGACGACCGCTCGATACTCCACTTCGAGCTGCGCAAAGAGCGCACCAAGCTCAATCCTATGCAGTGGGTGAAATAACGGCTGACACAGCATCTCGTTACATTCAGTTTTTGATGCCATGACAGTTGTTTTGTCGCAAAAATATCGTAAATTTGCGACAGAAACACCCCTGAATTCAGATGCAGTCCCTTGAAGAAAGAATTATTACAAGTATATCCAAACGCGGAAGGGGCACGATAGTGTCACCTCTCGATTACGCAGGATATGGCGATTCAAAGGCCGTTCAAAAAGCCTTTGAACGGCTGACTGCTTCCCAAAAACTGATAAGGGTGGCACGTGGCATCTATTGTTATCCCAAAATTGACAAGGCTTTGGGATTGGGTGTGCTGTATCCTACTTTTGAGGAGATTGCCGCCGCTATTGCCCGGCGCGACAAGGCGAAAATTGTACCTACTGGGGTATATGCACTAAATAAGCTCGGTCTGTCAACTCAGTTGCCGATGAATGTTGTTTACCTGACGGATGGCTCACCGCGTAAGGTAAGGCTTGACAGGGAAAGGGGTGTCCAGTTCAAGCATACAGCGAAAAAGAATCTGGCATTTCAAAACGATTTTGCCATGCTTCTCACATTCGCGCTCCGTGAAATCGGAGAGGACAATCTGACATCCGAACAGTTGGCTCATGTGCGAGAGTTGATAAAGACCGTACCATTTGAAACAATCAAAAAGGATTTTGCCCTTATTCCGGCATGGATCCGCAAAATAATACTTGCATCCTATGAATAAGTTTCTGACGCTTACCGAAGCTCAACGCCGCACTGTATTTGAACAGACGGCGATAAGAATCAAACTCCCCGTCGCCTCTATCGAGAAAGAGTTTTGGGTAACAGAGATGCTCAACATTCTTTTCTCTCTGCCATACGCTGACAAGATGGTATTCAAGGGTGGCACATCTCTTAGTAAAGTATGGGGTGTTATACGACGGTTTTCGGAGGATATAGACATCGCGATTGACCGCAGTATGTTCGGGATAGAGAGAGCTATTACTAAGAAACAGTTGAAGAAACTTCGTAAAACCTCCTCCGTATTTGTAAGAGATACACTTGCCAACGACCTCATAGCTGCGGCAAAAGAGGCGGAATTGAGCGATTTCGTTACCATCAAAGCGGATCCGGATGGTGAAGGGGATGCCACATATCCGGAACCCCGACAGATTCATATAATCTATAAGTCGGTATTACCCTCCGGCACAAATCCATATCTCCGTGATGAAGTCTTGTTGGAAGTGGGAGCGCGTTCACTGTTTGAACCTACGGCAAAAGCCAAGATCGAATCATTTGTAACAACAGCCTTCCCGCATCTGACATCAAACGACAATGCGACTCAGGTAGTTGCTGCCGTCGCAGAAAAGACATTTCTTGAAAAGTCATTTCTTCTGCACGAACTGTTCACAACCAACGGATGCCGGAACGCCAACCGCAAGTCAAGGCATCTTTATGACCTGTATAAGATGCTTGAAACTGGTATTGCAGACAGCGCCATTCCAAATGATGAACTATGGGAAACCATACGCCATCATCGGGAAGTGTTCACATCAATCCGAGATGTTGACTATACTCCGGATGTTCGCAAACGGATTGTCCTCACTCCCCCTGAAAGCGTCATAGAGGAATGGAAGAACGACTACGACACAATGGTTGCAAACATGATCTATGAAGATACAGTCCCGACATTCTCCGACATCATTGCAGGAGCCGCAAAAATCGAAAGCATGTTCAAGGACTGACTCCAACACCTAAAGATATGGCGCAGCTGAACGACTTTATGACGAAGATTGACCTGTCAGTGCTGCATGCTTATGTTGTGTCTTATGGCAAGAGCGTCGTATATGCCAAGGGAGAGGGAATTGTTCAGCAGGGTTACCGGTGCCGTTACGTTGGCATCGTCAAGTCGGGATATTTCAAATATGTGGCCATCAATTCTAAAGGACAAGAAATAGTAACAGGCTTCTCTTTCGAAGGCGAAGTTGTCACGGATTATGTGCATGGATTCCTGTTCGACCGGCCTTCGCTAACCTCTATTGTCTCGGGATGCGATGCCGAGATTATGCGAGTGTCGGTCGATGATGTACGCCACCATCTCAGGGAGCGGAATCCCGACTTTATTGCCGACGCATCCTCCAATCTGTTACAGGAGGCTTATTGCCGTTATCTGAACATGCTCGTAAAAACACCGACAGAACGCTTCCATGAACTTGTTTCCCGCTATCCCTGCATTACACACAATCTGCCCATTCAGGAGGTCGCCTCCTATTTAGGCATCTCACGCCGTCAGTTGCACCGCATCCGGGAGGCTGAAAGTGTCGCCGACATCTCCGACAAGAAAAATATATCTCCGCACTGATTTCATGCCCTGATGGGACATTTGTCACATCGAATTACAATTCTTGATTGTAATTTTGTGTGATGAATATCTTAATAATAGGTGCCACTTCCGGCATAGGCGAATCTCTATACAGCCATTATGTAGCAGATGGTTGTAACGTCGCGATCATGGGGCGTCGAAAAGAATTGCTCGAAAAATTGTCTTCCGGCAATCCATCGACAACATTACCTCTCGCAGTTGACATCTCTGATTGTACAGCTTTTGAAAGTTCCTTCAAAGAAGTCATCGAACGGTTTAATCAAATTGACATTGCCATTATTTGTGCAAGTATAGGCGATATAAATCCATCATTGGAAATTTCGCAAGAACTCGATACTCTTGCAACAAATATCGTAGGATGGACGAATGTAATTGATACTTTATACCATTACTTTGAAGAGCAAGGACAAGGTCATATTGTATCCATTACTTCCATTGGAGGTTTGCAACCGACGCCCATTGCCCCGTCATACAGCGCAAGTAAAGCTTTTCAAATCAACTACACCAAGTCTTTGCAGGCAAAAGCAAAGAAGTCGCACTTATGTATAACAGAAATCAGACCGGGGTTGGTAAATACCCGAATGGCCAAAGGCGAAGGCCTATTTTGGGTTATGCCGGTTGAAACTGTCGTAAAACAGATTATTCGAGGTATTGAGAAAAAACGGAAGCTGTGTATTGTGACGAAACGTTGGCGTTTGCTCAATTTTATTGCAAAGCACCTCATGTAACGCATATTCACATAGCCTGTAGCATTTCGGCTTGGGCATCTGCACCGTGTGTCTTTGCACACCAATACATCCGGATATTAAACGACCTGGCCGCGACTTGCCGTAAGTCGCGGCCAGGTTGTTGTTATCTGTATTGCTGTAGGCCGGCAGGCGCTCAGAAGAGCGACCAGCTGACGGTCAGGCCGGCCATCACGATGGCCACCATCGACATGAGCTTGATGAGGATGTTGAGCGACGGACCCGACGTGTCCTTGAACGGATCGCCTACGGTGTCACCTGTGACTGTGGCTTTGTGCACTTCGCTGCCCTTGCCTCCGAAGTTGCCCTCCTCGACATATTTCTTGGCATTGTCCCATGCGCCGCCTGAGTTGGCCATGAATATCGCCAGAACGAATCCGGCCGACAGGCCTCCGGTCAGCAGACCGATCACTCCCGGCACACCGAACACCAGTCCGGTGATGATCGGGGCCACGATAGCGAGCACCGACGGGAACACCATCTCGCGCTGCGCTCCCTTGGTGGAGATCTGCACACAGCGGGCATAGTCGGGATCGGCTTTACCTTCGAGGATACCCTTGATCTCACGGAACTGACGGCGCACCTCGTCGACCATATGGGCGGCGGCGCGGCCTACGGCATTCATCGTCAGGCCGCAGAACAGGAATGCCATCATGGATCCGATGAACATGCCCGAAAGCACCTTCGGACTCATCAGATTCACTTCGAAATAAGCCATAAAATCGGTGAATGTGGCGTCGTGGAGAGCCACGGCGCGGTCGCCGAGCTGTATGAAAGTCTGTCCGAGGCGGTCAAGACCTATGCGTATCTCCTCGATATATGAAGCGAGCAGCGCCAGTCCGGTCAGAGCGGCCGATCCGATGGCGAAGCCCTTGCCGGTGGCGGCGGTGGTGTTGCCGAGCGAATCGAGAGCGTCGGTGCGCTTGCGCACACCCTCGCCGAGTCCGCTCATCTCTGCATTGCCGCCGGCGTTGTCGGCGATCGGGCCGTAGGCGTCGGTAGCCAGAGTGATGCCGAGAGTCGACAACATGCCTACAGCGGCGATACCGATGCCGTAGAGTCCCATGCCGACATTGGCGAAGTCAAAGCCCGAGGCAAACCAGTAGGAGAGAATGATACCCGCTACAACGGCTATCACAGGCACCGCCGTCGACACCATGCCGAGGCCTACGCCGGATATGATCACCGTGGCCGGACCGGTCTTTCCCGACTCGGCCAGACGCTGAGTGGGCTTGTAGCTCTGCGAGGTGTAATACTCCGTGGCCTGTCCGATGATAATGCCCACGAGCAGACCCACCACAACCGAACAGCCTATCAGCGCCCAGTTGGTGATCTGAAGCACCCACAGGATGCCGAACGTAGCGGCTACTATCAGCGCCGAGCTGAGATTGGTGCCGCGCGACAGAGCCTTAAGAAGTCCCTTCATGTCGGCGTCCTCACGTGTACGCACCGTAAATATTCCGATGATCGACAGTATGATGCCCACCGCCGCTATCAGCATCGGAGCTATGACTGCCTTGACCTGCATGACCGGATCGGGGGTCGACGCCTGCATGAAAGCAGCCGCTCCGAGGGCAGCAGTGGCGAGGATAGAGCCGCAATAGCTCTCGTAGAGGTCGGCACCCATGCCGGCCACGTCGCCAACGTTGTCGCCCACATTGTCGGCGATTGTGGCGGGATTGCGCGGATCATCCTCAGGTATGCCCGCCTCGACTTTGCCCACCAGGTCGGCGCCCACATCGGCAGCCTTGGTGTAGATGCCGCCTCCCACTCTCGCAAAAAGCGCCTGGGTGGAAGCACCCATGCCGAACGTAAGCATCGTGGTGGTAATCATGGTCATCTTCTGCATCGGGTCGGCATTGTCAACAAACATGTTGAGAAGCACATACCACAGCGAGATATCGAGCAGGCCGAGGCCTACCACCACGAGTCCCATGACGGCGCCCGAACGGAATGCCACGTTCAGACCGCCGTTAAGGCTTTCGCGCGCGGCGTTGGCCGTACGTGCCGAAGCGTTGGTGGCCGTCTTCATGCCCAGATAGCCCGAGAGGCCGGAGAAAAATCCTCCCGTGAGGAACGCCACGGGCACCCAGGGATTCTGAAGCTGGAATCCGTAGGCCATTATCGAGAACACAATGACCAGAGCGAGAAACACGACGCCGACGATCTTGTATTGCTGACGCAGATACGACATCGCTCCCTTGCGCACGTGAGAGGCTATGCGCTGCATCGTTTCGGTTCCCTCGCTGCGACGCATCATCCCTCGATAGAAATACCATGCCAGCAGCAGAGCTATGACCGCTGCCGCAGGCACAATCCAGAATAAAGTCTGTTCCATTTGACTGATTTGATATTTGATTTATAAGGTAAGATTTTGAATTAGCAAATTTAGTCAATTTTATCTAAACTTCAGCCGTCAGTCGGGCTTGAAAACTTAAAAAACGCCCCTGGCAACACATTATTTTATGAAAAAATATGTAATTTTGCAATTCACGTTTCTTGTAATGACAATGAAAAGACTGATACTGCACATGACCCTATGGGCTCTTTCGGCCATTTCAGGAGCCGTAGCGACCGCAACGCCGCTGAGATCCGCGCTCTGCCGTGAAGCGATCCAGCGGCCTGAAACCGCTATGACACGACCGGCTGCCACCGATCCCGACACACTCATCATTCTGCCTTGGTTTGACGACGAGCTTGCCACCGACATCCATCTGCTCGACACCGCCAATGTGGATCCCGACACAGTCATCACGGAATACATCCGAGATATATTTCCCATTCCGGCAGGCGACTACTCGCGTCCGGTGTTTGACGGATACCAGTTTCTCGACACTCTGACCCTCTCCGTGCCATATCACTCCGAGATAGCCGGCGACGCCTATTATTGGCTCGACGACCTGAAGACAGGACGACTGCTGGCCGCCCGTGCACGCCAGCTCTACATGTCGGAGAATCCCACTGCGGTGAAATACAACGTGTGGATGCTCCCGGAGCGCCCCAAGGAGTATGCCGCGATAATCAATCCGCACACACGGCGCATAGAGATGCAGGAGCGCATCGTAGGCGACCGCCGCAGCGAAGTGACCTCCATCGCTCCCGAAATCGACCGCAAGATATGGATCCAGAGTCTGGCTATCAACGCGCAGTTCTCACAGGCCTACGTATCGCCCAACTGGTATCAGGGCGGCAACCGCAGCCTGATAATGCTGATCAACGCTGGCTACAACGTGAAACTCAACCAGCGCTATTACCCCAAGCTCCTCTTCGAGGCATCGGCAGGCTACAAACTCGGCACCAACACCACCCCCGACGACACCATACGGTCGATGAACATATCGGAGGACCTGCTGCAGATCAACTCCACATTCGGCTACAAGGCCGCCCGCCGGTGGTACTATTCGCTCAACCTGCAGTTCAAGACACAGCTGTTCAACTCCTACCCGTCGAACTCCGACAAACTGAAATCGGCATTTCTCTCACCGGGCGAGCTCAACCTCGGCCTCGGTATGACCTACAACTATCAGAACGACAAAAAGACGTTTGACTTCAACGCCACCATAGCGCCGCTGTCGTGGCAGCTGTCGACATGCATATCGCGCCGTATCAACGAGGAATCCTACGGCATACGGTCAGGACGCAACGCCCGATGCGAATATGGTTCGAACGCCGAATACAAACTCAACTGGAAGATCACCTACAACATACGCTACGAGTCGAGGCTATTCCTGTTCACCGATTACTCACGGTTTCAGGGCGACTGGGAACACACCTTCATATTCAACATCAACCGCTATCTCTCGACCAACCTCTACGCCCACATGCGCTACGATACGTCGAGCGTTCGCGACGGCGGATGGTCGAAATTCCAATTCAAGGAGATCCTTTCGTTCGGATTCGCCTACACGTTTGCCAACACCTGAACCTGACGCCGAATGCTCCGTCCTCTCCTCCTCACCGCCCTGCTCCTGACACTTCAGGCCATAAACGCCGCAGATCCCCGACGCGGATATGACAACGCCGACTCCGTGGCCGCACGTATCATGACCTCCGGGCCGCACCCGATCGAAGGCATATGGCAGTTTCCGGCCGACGGATCACTGATGGCCATAGAGCGCACCGACAGCCCTTCGGGCGCCACCGTCTACCGTCTGACGGTGGTGAGCAGCGCCGACCGCACAGTGCGCCCCGGAACGCTCATCGGCGAGGCCACTCCGGCCGGCGACTCCTCGACTTTCGACGCACGAATATCTACCGGCGGACAGGGACGCCTCTCCGGCGGCCGATTCACCATCAGGCTCGGGGAGGAAGCGTCGCGACTGGCCTTCACCAAAGCCCGGAGCGAGTATTACCTCGACCTTACGCGCCTGCTTCCCTACATGTTCCGTAGGGTGATACGCCACCGCCACGCCACGGCTCCGCCCGCACAGATATGCTTCAAGATCATGCCGCAACCGGCCATTTCGGCCACTCCACGATATCTATGACACGGCTACTCGTCACGATAGCGGCTCTAACGGCCATAATCATCGCCGCAGCAGGCTCGCCTGACCGCACGACCCGACGCGGACTGCGGCCACTGCCTGACAACGGACTGACACGACAGACGACACGACAGACGACACGGGAGGGACACGACACGGTCACTCCGTCGCCGGGAATGATCGGATTGTCGGGCTACGACAAGCCGCTGCGGTCGGCCAAGGAAACACTCCTCATCACCAACCGGAGCAGCCGCACCCTCATATCGGCACAACTGCGCATCACATATCTCGACGCACACGGACGCCAGCTCCACGAGGCCACCATATGGCTCGATACCGACATACCTCCCGGCGAAACCCGGCAGATGAAATTCAAATCGTGGGACGTGCAGCGTACATTCTACTACCGCCTGACCGGACGGCCACGACGGTCGGACGGCACGCTCTACGACGTCAGCATACGCCCGCTGAGGGCGGTATACGCCACTGCCGACGACAAAATAACGATTACAGAACAAGACCCCAGCAACACTACACCGCAATGACCACCGACAAACCGCTTCTCGACGACGGAGTGATAGCCTTGCGCGCACTTGAGCCGTCGGATCTCGACGCCATGACCCGATGGGAGAACGACACAAGGCTCTGGTCGGCCGGAAGCCAGGGGGCGCCGCTGTCGCGACACCTCATAGCCGAATACATAGCCAACTACGACGCCGACATATTCGCGTCGCGGCAACTCAGGCTGATAGTGGTGGAAAAAGCCACGGGCAATGCCGTGGGCGCAGTGGATCTCTACGACTTCGATCCGCTGAGCCTACGCGCCGGCATAGGCATAATCATAGACGAAACCGCCCGAGGCAACGGCTACGGCACACGCGCGCTGAAACAGCTGTGGCACTACTCGTCGATCCACCTTGGCATGCATCAGCTGTGGGCCATGACAGCCATCGACAACACCGCCGCCTGCCGGACATTCACCAATGCCGGATTTACGACAGCCGGCCGCCTGCGGAGCTGGGTCCGCCGCGGCCGGCAATGGGTCGACGCGCTGATGTATCAGCGGTTGAATATCGAAGCGTAGCGCACCATCAGCTGATGGAAGCGCGGATCTGAACGCAACGGCTCCACATTGACATATCCGAGGTCGAGATCCATCCAGTTGTGATAATCGGCATATCCGTTCTGCATGGCGAGCTGCGCGCAGTCGACAGCGCGGTCGATCATGCCGCGATGGGCATAATAACATGCCGCATAATAATGGACAGCTCCGTCGTAGTCGGGCTGTGAATTGAGGATATTCTCCATCCATCGGTCGGCCTCCTCTATGCGGTCGAGGCGCATAAGCGCGAATCCGAGCAGCGAACGGACATTTTCGGGCGACATATCGGCAGCCGCATCGGCCGCACGCTGACAGAGGGTCTTAGACAGCGGAACCTGCTCGAGGCTGTCGGAGCATACCCATGCGCGCAGCAGCAAAAGACGCGGATCGCTGGGGTTGTCGAGTATCGCCTCGGCAAGGCTTACCGACGCGTCGTGGGGATGACCGAGAGCCAGATCGGCCGTGGCCTTCGCCTCAAGCCCCTCGATCAGACCGGGCTGCTTGGCCAGCGCCTGATCGGCGTTGACAAGCGCCTCGCGATACTCGCCGAGCGCGCAGAGGATGCGTGCCTTCAGCGCATAGTAGGGAGCGTTCTCCTCCGTAGCCGAGATGGCATAGTCGGCGTTGGCCAGAGCCGTGTCGTACTGTCCGAGCGCATAGAAACATTTGGCCAGCGACGAATTGAGTCCGGCATAGGAGTAGAGTCCGTCGTTGAGTATCTTGTCGTAGTCGTCGATAGCGGCCGTGTAGTTGTAGTGGCTCTCGGCGATCGCGGCGCGGATATAGTAGAACATGCCTACTCTCGGAGCCTGACGTATGGCTCTCGACAGACCGTTCATGACCGCAGGGTAATTGGTGCGCGCCAGCACCACAAGCTCGTTGAGCGCCTTGGTGTTGACGTTGTTGTCCATCGACAGGGCGATGATATAGTCGTCGACAGCTCCCTCGGTATTGCCGAGCAGAGAGCGGACGGAAGCGCGGCGTATATAGCTCTCGGCCTTGTCAGGGGCATAGTCCACCGCACGGTCGGCCAGATCGTTGGCCATGCCGAAATTCTGCTCCTTGGCGGCACAGCGCGCCAGTCCGAAAGCAGCCTCCTGCGAGTGCGGGAACTGCCGCTGAAGCCTCTGATAGTCGGCGCGGGCATCGGCATAGCGCCCCAGCTCGTAGAGCACATTGGCTCTCTGGTAAAGACATGTGTAGGCCGACGGATCAAGCTGCAGCGCGGCATTGAGATCGTCGAGCGCATCGGCGTAGCGTCCCATGCGTTCACGCGCTCCGGCGCGGAGCTGGTGGGCTGAGAAACGTATATCACGAGCCGATTCGGGCGCATAGCGAAGCGCCTGGTCAAGATCGGAAATAGCCTTAAGGTATTCGTCACGGTTGTACAGCTCGCCGGCTCTTGCCAGAAGGGTTTCGTAGTCGGTGGGATCGTTTTCAATCATTTTGTCGTAGACCCTCATCACGGCCACGCTCATGGCCGAATTGGATGCTGACTGCGCCATGGATACGACCGGCGCGGCCATCAGTAGCAGAAATGCGATGAACGGTTTCATTGGCAACGTTTTATGTTGTTGATCACTTGGATATTTCGTTGATTACGGCGCGGATGCGCGTGAGCCGCTCGAGCAGACCGGGGAGCAGATCGAGCCGGAGCATATTGGCTCCGTCGCTCTTGGCCTTCGAGGGATCGGGATGGGTTTCGATAAAGAGTCCGTCGGCGCCGGCGGCTATTCCGCAACGGGCTATGGTTTCGATCATATCCGGACGTCCGCCGGTGACACCGCAGGTCTGGTTGGGCTGCTGCAGCGAATGGGTGCAGTCGAGCACCACGGGGCATCCAAACCCTTTCATGACCGGTATGCCGCGGTAATCCACCACCAGGTCCTGATAGCCGAAGGTCACTCCGCGCTCCGTGACAGCTACATCGTCGCAACCGGCGTCGCGCACCTTCTGCACGGCAAACTCCATGGCTTCGGGCGAGAGGAACTGCCCTTTCTTGACATTGACGTCGCGGCCGGTGCGTGCAGCTGCCACCAGAAGGTCGGTCTGCCGGCACAGGAAAGCCGGAATCTGGAGCACGTCGACAAACTCGGCTGCCATATCGGCCTCCTCCGGCGAATGGATGTCGGTCACCACCGGCACTCCGAATTCATCCCTGACCTTGGAGAGAATCCTCAGAGCCTCAAGGTCGCCGATGCCGGTGAACGAATCGAGCCGCGAACGGTTGGCCTTGCGGTATGAGCCTTTGAACACGTAGGGGATGTCCAGACGGCTTGTGACTTCCACTATACGCTCGGCTATGTCGAGAGCCATGCGCTCCCCCTCGATCACGCACGGACCGGCGAGCAGGAAGAAATTATCTGACGGTTTTATTGATTTCATATTTCGGAATTTTCTTGGATTGAACGGTATTGGTCGAGTATGTGTAGAGCGTCGACAGCGCGCAAGGCCGCCGTTTCGGTGCGCAGACGTTCCGGGCCGAGCGCCACCGGCTTCCAGCCTGCTGCAAGAGCCGCCTCGATCTCTTCGGGGGCGAAATCGCCCTCCGGGCCGATCATGATGGCGGTGACAGGCTGACCGCTGCGATAGGTAGCCACAAGCTCACGCCGCGGTATCGAACGGTCGCAGTAAGCTATCAGCGCCTGTGCGCCCGAATACCGGGCCACCACCTCGCCCACCGGTGTCATCGGCTCCACCACAGGCAGCACAGCTTTCAGCGACTGCTTCATGGCCGCCACGGCAATCTTCTCGAGCCGCTCGGGCTTCAGTTCCCTGCGCTCCGAACGTCGACAGAGTATGGGAATGATGCGGTTGACACCGATCTCGGTCAGTTTCTCGGTCATCCACTCCATGCGGTCGAGATGCTTCGACGGCGCCACGGCGGCCACAATCTCGCCCGACCACGACGGGAGCAGGATCTCCGAGGAGAGTATCTCCACAGTGGTGTGGCGCTGATGAGCGCCGGTGATGACACAGCGATAGCGGCGGCCATTGCCGTCGACCACAGTCAGCTCGTCGCCTTCGCGGAGGCGCAACACTCTGACGGCGTGTTGCGAATCGCTTTCGGGGAGCGTGAGCGTGGAGGCTATGTCGGGTGCGTAGAACTGTATCATGGTCACTCTATCTCCAGAGCGGCATCCTCGGCCTTGCCGATAGTGCGGCGGTCAGGCGCCGGAGTATGCCTGTATTTGAAAAATATCGCGAAGAGCACGGCCACGACAAGCGCGTAGAGGGCGAAAATGGTCCAGGGGGTCGACCAGTCGCCAAGCATGTAGGAGCGGCCGTCGGGCATCGTCTGCCAGCTGACGTAGCGGTTGACAACCGCGCCGGCTATAAGCGTGCCCACGGAGGCTCCGATGCCGTTGGTCATAAGCATGAAGAGTCCCTGAGCCGACGATTTGACACGCTCGGATGTTTCCTGCTCTATAAACAGGGCGCCGCTGACGTTGAAAAAGTCGAACGCCACACCGTAGACTATCATCGACAGAATAAAGAACCATACTCCCGAACCGGGATTGCCGATGGCGAAAAACTCGAAGCGGAGCACCCACGCCAGCATGGCTATGAGCATCACACGCTTGATGCCGAAGCGGCGCAGGCAGAACGGGATGAGCAGTATGCACAGCGCCTCGCTGATCTGCGACAATGAGGTGAGCAGAGTGGCATTGTTGGCTCCGAAGGTCGAAGCGTATTGCTCCACGCCCTTGAATGAGGTTATAAACGTGGTGGCAAAGCCGTTGGTGATCTGCAAAGCCACTCCGAGCAGCATCGAGAACACGAAGAAGAGCGCCATGCGGCGGTCGGCGAACAGACGGAAAGCCGACAGGCCGAGAGTGTCGGCCACGCTGCGCCCTTTAGCTGAGCTGCGGTCGACAGAGCTGACAGGGAGAGTGAAAGCGAACACGCCGAGAATCAGTCCGAGCACAGCCGACGAAAGGAGTTGCATATCGGTGTACTGGAACCGGTAGGCGCTCATCGGATTGGCATCGGAGAGCGTGAAGCCCCATTCTCCGGCATGATAGTAGACCGAATTGACAAACCACATCGAGGCTATGAATCCCACGGTGCCGAGAGTGCGGATGGGAGGGAATGCCGACACGGTGTCGTAGCCCTTCATCTTCAGCGCCTTGAAAGCGGTGGAGTTGGCCAGCGCGATAGTGGGCATGTAGAATGCCACGCTCAACGTGTAGAGCGTGAAGAACGGGCCGAACTCAAGCTGTGGATGAGTGTGGCCATACCACCATGCCGCCCCCATGAAGATGGCGGCCAGCAGATGACAGAATCCGAGCACACGGTTGACCGGAATCCAGCGGTCGGCAAGGATTCCCATAAGGGCGGGCATGAATATCGACACCATTCCCTGCACCGAATAAAACAGAGCGATGTCGCTTCCCAGACCTGCCGCGCCCACATACTGGCCAAGACAGGTGAGATAGGCTCCCCAGATGGCAAACTGGAGAAAGTTGAGGATTATAAGCCGTAACTTAAGCATTGCAGTTGACTGTCGGTATAATGTGAGTATGCTGATATGATATTACTTCGTCGGGTCGGAGCCATTTCAGTCGTCGGCCGAAGCGCGCCGGCGCCGCTTGTCTTCGAGTATGCGGCTCACTCGTGCCGCCTCCTCGTAGTTTTCTTCGCCTATAAGTTTCTGCAGGGTGCGTTCAAGCTCTTCGACCGCATAGTTTTCGAGCTTCGGCTCCTGATCGGAAGGCGCCTCCGGTTCATTGCCGTCAGACTCCTCGACGGACGATTCATCCACTTCGAAGCCTGTTTCGTCGAGGATAGCGCGGGTGGTGTAGATCGGCGCCGAAGTGCGCATTGCTCTGGCTCTGGCTTCGGAGGGGCGCGATTCGACGGTCACTGTGCGGTC
>JAIDKJ010000025.1:0-639 GCA_029051835.1 Paramuribaculum sp.
CTAATAAACATACGCATATTCTTCAACAAAAAATACTGTGCCGCACCAGGCACATGTGTAAAAAATGTGCTGTTCAAAGACATTACTTATAATGGCCGCAATACCGAACTGTCAATCATAGCCGGATATAACGAGGAGCGCGCGGTAAGCGACATCACATTTGACAACCTGGTGATAAACGGCCGCAAAATCTCTGACGACATGCCAGGCAAACCGGCATGGTACAAAACTGGCGACATAGCCCGTATATTCATAGGTGAACACGTTAATAATGTAACTTTTAAATAGCCTGACAATGCGTAAAATTACCTTCACACTCATTGCCATTCTGCTGTGTGCAGCCGCCACACAGGCACAAAAAATAAAACATCCGTCTCTGCTGTTCACACCCGAGCGTGTGAATGCAGCAAAAAACGCGATGAAAAACGACACCGTCATGCAAAGTGCATGGCATCACATAAAGGGCGTGGCCGACAAGCAGCTCGAAGGCCGCACCGACATCATGAAGCTCGAATATCTCGCCCTGGCCTATATGATGACAGGCGAGAACCCATATGCCGACAGACTGAAGGATGTGTTGCTCACCACATCCAAGATCAAATCGTGGGGCGACCGCGAGATGCTCGCACGACGTCCGGC
>JAIDKJ010000025.1:649-2068 GCA_029051835.1 Paramuribaculum sp.
CGGAGCGAACTGCAGATGGCCCACAGGAGTTTTCAGATAGCAGTGTCCTATGACGTCATCTATGACCGTCTCACACCCTCGGAGCGTATGCAGATAGCCCGAGGCATGTACAATCTGGCTGTCGAGCCACTTCTCGGAGACTGGATACTTGAACCGACACGCATACATTCGCTTAATTCCATGGGGCACAACTGGTGGACATCTTGTGCCGGCATGGGCGGTCTTCTCGCCCTCTCAATCAGCAACGAGCTTCCCGAGGCCCGCAAGGGAGCTGAAGCTCTGATAGAAGTGTTGCCGGAGTGGTTTGATTTCAACGGCGACATCCTGCAGCGCAAGCCCCGCACGTTTGACCGTGACGGAGGCATGTATGAAAGCATCAACTATGCCAGTTTCGGATCAGCCGAGGCCCTGCTATTCCGACTGGCATGGCTCAACTCTCATCCGGGCTCAAAACTCGAGGACATACGTCAGATGCATCTCCTCGCCCCCTTCTTCTGCCACGTAGCCTATCCGCGCACCGGCCAACTCCACAGCATCAATTTCGGTGATAGTCACAAGAATGTTACAGGCGAGAGTTCTATGCTTCTTGCTTATGCCATGGGAGCCAAGTCGGACGAGGCTCTGTGGTATGTCAACCAGATTGAACCGGGACAACACCGTGAGGGCTTCCCGCGCATCTTCCCGATGGGCTTTCTCTACACACCCGACACTTCCAAGGCTCCGGCTACACCGTCACTCCCCACATCCCACCTATGGAAAGATTTCGGCTGGGCCACCATGCGCGACAGCTGGGACAAGGATGCAACAATGCTTGCCGTAAAGTCGGGCATGACATGGAATCACTCTCATGCCGATGCCAATTCGTTCATCATCTTCCACAAAGGTGTCGATATAATCAAGGACGCGGGCAACTGCAGCTACGGCCGACCCGAGTATCGCAATTATTTCTTCCAGACTAATGCCCACAATGTTGTAAAATTCAACGGCAGGGGACAGTCGACTCATCAGCAATATCACGGCACTATGCTTCCCGGTTCGGTAAGCAACCTCGTGGACGGAGGTAATATCAAGTATGTGCTGGCCGACGGCACAGGGCCCATGTCGCAATGGCTCGACCGCAACTTCCGCCACTTCCTGTGGATTGACAATGTAATTTTCATTATCGATGACCTGCACAGCCATGAAGTCGGCCATTTCGAATGGCTATGGCATCCCGGAGGCAAAGCCGAAAAGCGTGGCTTTGATCTCGAAGTCACCGAGGGCAATGCGTCAGTGGCCGTGCGGCCGCTCTACCCACGCCGACTTGCTTATAGCAACTTTGTACATGACTATCCCGACGATCTATACCTGTCGCTTATCCACATCTGACGCTGCCGCCGATCTGACGCGGGTAGCGCTCGGTGGTCGCCTTATCATTAA
>JAIDKJ010000250.1 GCA_029051835.1 Paramuribaculum sp.
AATATATACCCTCGGCATACTTGGCATGGCTCTCGAAGCCTGATCCGACGCAACACCAGAATGACTGCTCGGGTGTGCTATAGACTTTGTAAGCTCCGCTGAGAAGCGGTAAGAAATAACATACCATGCCCGAAAGGGTGTCCTGCTGGGCAAGTATGTGATTGTAAAGAGCTCGTTCGTAATAATCGGCTACCGAGGGTGACGCATCGCGGCAAAATATATGGCGTGCGAGTTTGAGCATATTGTAAGTGCAACATGTCTCTCCGGTGTATCCGTTAATGTTTTGCGAGAGTTGTGCAGGATTGAAATAGTGTTCCTTCTGGCTGAGTGAGCCTGTCACGAATGTGTGATGGCAGGTCATTTCATCCCAGAAAAGCTGTGAGATGTTACGGCTGTCACTTCCTCCCGACAACTCATAGTTGCGGGCTTCGCCTATGACTTTGGGAATAAACGTGTTTGTGTGCTTGGTGCCGAAGTCGGTACATCCTTTGGCCAACGGGTCGATGACATCGTTGTGATAGAAGTAGCGGGCCAGCTCGTGGTAACGGTTGTCGCCTGTGACGGCATAGAGGTTATAGAAAGCCTCGTTGATGCCTCCGAACTCGTTGCGCAACATCAGGCGGCGGATTTCCTCGGGCTGTCCGATTAGTTTGCCATATGCCCATTGGCCCATCTTGCATGCCACTTCAATAGCCTGGGTGTTGTCGGCATAAAGATACTGGTCAATCAGTCCGGACAGTAGTTTGTGGAGGGTGTACCAGGGAGCCCATACACTCTTGCCTTGTAGATTCCGGTTGATAAGTTCTTCGGGAAACGCGCTCAGGTAGCCGCTTGATCCAAGTGCCGACTGCACTTCTGAGAGTCCGGCCACGAGGCTGTCGCCTTTGGCTTTGAAGATGTCCGCCCCAGTGGCCGCATACATGAGGGAATAGGCTGAGAGAAGATGTCCTGTAGTGTGGCCTCGCAGGTCGCAGTCGAGAGACTCCCATCCGCCGAGTTTCTTCACGCTCTCATAACCGCCCTCAAGTCCGGCATACACTCCGGAATTGTTGCGGAAACTGTGAAGCAGACGCGAGACGGGGATTGACACCATCCATGCCGAGTCTCTTTCCAGATTGTCGCGTACACGTCCCGGCAGCAGCTTTACGTCTTTGAGATCAAAACTGTTTGCCTTGAGGGTGGCGGTGGTCTCTACCTTCATTTTTCCGGCATGCTGTCCGGGATAGACCGACTGGGCGGCTATGGTCATTCCTGCCGCAAAGGGAAGGAATGAGAATATGATACGCAGGGGGTTCATATGAAAGTTATTCGTGATATTTTATTTTGATAATATTGCCTTCGCTCTCTATCTTCGTAGCTTTGCCGTTGACATTGAGTGAGGAGGGTGAAGCTTTGTAGCGGAGGTTGACACGGGGCTGGCCGGTGACATCAAGGTCGAGCGACCGACCGTTGCTGCGGGCTATGACATTGAGTTTGGAGAGTGACGAATAACGCACGTCGTCACCGCGTCGCAGCGCGCTTCCGTGACCTATGAATACCTCGCCGGGATTGGTCATGTCGCCACCCTCAGGATAAGTCACCGCAAGCATGTAGGCGTCAGTGGTCCATCCGTCGGCGTCTATCCATGAGTTGAGGTGCATCAGACGGCCGTCGGCAAGCTGGTTGATATAAAGATCGGTTACTTTGCCCTTATAGGTCATGCGTATTCCTATCCAGTGCTTGCCTTCGCGACATTCTATTTGCGGAAGGTCTTTTTGTTCGGGAGTGTCTTTGAGTATTACGGCGGTCACGGCCTTGACTTGATTGGTCGTGGCCGGCAGAAGGAAAGAGTAGTATTCTTCGTTGCCGCTCAAGTCTTCTTTCGGGCCCTCTTTTACTTCCCAGTATAGATCGTCGGGATAGTCATGTACAAAGTTGCTATAAGCAAGTCGGCGTGGGTAGAGCGGCCGCACGGCCACT
>JAIDKJ010000251.1 GCA_029051835.1 Paramuribaculum sp.
GCGCGGTCGCACACTGCGCGCGGGCCACCGTATCCTCCCAGCACTGAAGCAGAGTGCGTAGCTCGTGGTTGAGTTCGGCCACCCGCTTGCCTTCGGCTGATGTGCGGATTATGATGGAGAAATTTTTAGGCCTGATGCTCTCTATCAGCCTGCGGAGTCTTATCTTCTCCTCGGAGGTCTTGATCTTCTGCGACACTGATATTTTGTCGCCGAAAGGAATGAGCACCATATAGCGCCCCGTAAGAGTTATCTCTGTGGTAAGCCTGGGCCCTTTGGAGGATATGGGCTCCTTGACTATCTGCACCATCAGTTCCTGCCCGGGCTGCAGCACGTCGGTAATCAGTCCGTGCTTGTCGATGTCGGGCTTCAGTTTCATTTTAGGCAGCGACGGCTGATGCTTACGGTCATCAAGCGCCTGCTTCAGGAAGGTGGAATAGCTTGCGAAGCTTGAGCCAAGATCAAGGTAATGCAGGAAAGCGTCTTTTTCATACCCGACGTTGACGAAGGCGGCATTCAGACCCGGCATAAGTTTCTTGACTTTCGCCAGATAGATGTCGCCGACCGCGTAGGCGATGTTTCTCGACTCCTTCTGGAGCGAAACAAGCCTGGAGTCCTCAAGAAGTGCGATCGACACTTCTTTAGGCTGCACGTCGACAATGAGTTCGCTTTTCATTTTCTTGATATTATACTGTGATAATCCGGGAGTGCCCTATATGGCTACCCGGTAAAAAAGTCAAAGGACAAACCTTCTGGACCCTCGAAGCGGACCCGGAGAAGTTTGTCCTTCGCTGTTCGATTTCCGCGCCGTCTGTGATTAATAGAAGCGGAAGAATCGATGAGTGTCCGCTGTGGGCTATTGCAGCTTTCAGCGGGTGTGACTCACTTCTTCTTGTGACGGTTCTTTTTCAGACGTTTTTTGCGCTTGTGAGTGGCCATCTTGTGGCCTTTTCTTTTCTTTCCGCTTGGCATTTTATGCGATATTTAGATGGTTGTTGTATATTTATAAGGCTGATCACTTAGCGTTCTTGACATCTTCCATGAACACCTTGGCGGGCTTGAATGCCGGAATCTTGTGCTCGGGGATGATGATGGTGGTATTTTTGGAGATGTTGCGGGCTGTCTTCTCCGAACGAGTCTTCACGATGAAGCTGCCGAAACCACGAAGATAGACATTTTCACCGTGTCCGAGGCTCTCTTTCACAACTTCCATGAACTTCTCTACGGTTTCAAGCACACAGGCCTTGTCTATGCCGGTGGTTTTCGAGATTTCGCTAACGATGTCGGCTTTTGTCATAATTCTATATTTTTTGATAATACATTGATAAGCAACTGATTGTTTGACAAGATCAAGCTTGCCTTCAATTTGCAAGTGCAAATATCGCACTTTTTTTTCATTCCCATGCAAAAAAACGGTTACTTTTTTGCAATAATCGTCACTTTTCTACCCCATTAAGGGGGTGCGGAGATCTCGCTCACGCCCACTCCGCACAGGCAAAAGCCCACTGCGCGCTCAGCCCCATGTGAAGTTGCTGCGGCGTCGACGCCAAGCCGACCAGCGCCGACCTACAGTGCGCATCGGCTGCATAAGCCACCACACAAGCGCCGACCATCCCTGCCGGCCGCCCTCAAGAGCTGCACACACTTTACGCCACATTATTGACACCGGTATCCACAAGCCGGCGCAGATAATCAATGCAGCCGCGACAGGCAACAGCGATGGCACACCGAGTATCACCGCCGACACCGACGAGCCGAGCCATATCCACAACGCCACTGCGACACTGCCCATAAGCCTGAACGGCGCGCGAGGAAGCATGGCTGAGGTAAACTCGCGACGCAAAGATTCGGCACGGTGAGAATAAGCGACATCCGATTCATGCTGATTCACTATCGCGTCGGGCGAGATCTCCGCCACACAGTTGTCGGATGAAGAGATCTCACTGACAAACAGGTCATCATCTCCGTAATTAAGATGTAGCGCCGACGAGAAGCCCTTATGCTCGAAAAAGACCGATCTGCGGTAGGCCAGATTGCTGGCTGTGCCGCGCAACGGCCGGCCGCCCAGCGCCGATCCGACCCATAGCAATGCCGAACGCATACGGTCGAATGTGCGCCGGCCACTGCCGCGCCCGTGATCGGGAGTGTCATCATTGCCACAATGACGCCCGTAGCCGAGCACCACTTCCACCGACTTGTCGGCAAAATGACGGGCCATGCTGCGAAGCCATAAGCGCGACGGTATAGTGCAGTTGCTTGTGGTCAGCAGCAGACACTCGTAATGGGCCGCCTTGACACCAAGCGTCACCGCAAGCTTGCGCCGGCTCAGACTGCGGGTATCGTCGGGCAGAAAGGTTATGAACAGATTGCGGTGGTCGACCTGAAGAGAGCGTACTATATCGTCAGTATTGGAATACCCTTCGTCATTGACCACTACCACCTCAAACGGGGCGTCATAGTCCTGACCCAGTATGTCGGCAAGCAACTGCCGCAGATGCCGCGAACCGGCATGCGAACAGACGATAACCGTTACCGGAGGAAGATTAACACCGTCGGCCGTAGCATCATGCTGCCGCGATGCGTTCAAAATGCGCTTAAGCCTCGGCAATGTCACAGCCAGCACATATATTGCCGCCGCCAAAGCCACCGCCGTCAGAATGCAGGCAGCCGGCGGCACAGGCAAAAGAAAAAAGTTCACATCCATTGTCATGACACACACGCTTATTGACCCAACGATTCAAAAGGAACTCTGAACGACACTCCGCGTTCCATAAGCTGCCCGAGAGCGCCCGGCAGACGTCGGCGGAACGAATCCCACGACCGTCCCGACCGCGGAGTCCATCCGGCCTCCGCAAGCGCCATGGCTCTCGGATAGGCCATATAGAATGCGCGGTCGACATCGTTGATGGCTTCTCCCCAAAGAGTACCCATTACACCTGTCACGTTGTCGGCCGAAGGCATCTCTATAGCGTATGCCTGACGCAGAGTGGTCACAGGCATGCCCCAGTTGTTGTGCTCAGGGAGATCACCGCGCATCTGCGGATAGTCGAGATAAGCGTGTTCGCCCGGCGCCATCAGCAGCGGATTACCGTGAGCAGCCGTCAGTTCGACACATTTAGGTGTCAGTCCGTTGCGCCATGTAACGAGAGTCACATCGGCCGGATAATCCATCAGATATTTCTCTGCGGGCATATATATATTGTCCAGCTCACACCATAATATCGCCTTTTTGCCACAGTCACGGACCGTGGCGAGCATACGCCCGAAGAAATCGTTCATAAGCTGCGCGGCATCGGTATATCCGCGCTCGGCCATCATACGCCGGCAGTCGGCGCACAAAGCCCAGTTGCGCTCTATGGCTGCCTCGTCGCCTCCGAGATGAATATACGGAGAGGGAAACATTGACGCTATGCTGCGTATTACATCGTCGTAAAGAGCATAAACCGAATCATTGGCAGCACAGACCATCACCCCGCGACCGGGAACCGCCGCGAGCGCCGCGCTATCGGCGATATGGCACCCCAGACCGGGATGCACCGCCAGCACCGCAGAGGTGTGTCCCGGAATATCCGCTTCGGGCACAATCTCGATGTAGCGTTGCGCCGCATAGTCGACCAGTTCGGCGATATCCGACGCCGTATAGTGATCGGTGCCGTCGGTCAGTTCCGGATGCCCTTCGACAGCCACTCTCCAGCCTTCATCATCCGTCAGATGAAGCTGCAGCACATTGTATTTATATGATGCCATGACATCAATGAAACGCTTCACATCGTCAACGGGCAGAAAATGACGCGCCGGGTCAAGCATCAATGCGCGGCGCGGATAGGCGGGAGCATCGTCTATGACTATCGGCGACACAAGACCACGTGCAGTCATGGCCACATCGCCCCAAAGCATCTGGTCGAGAGTCTGCAACCCTCTGAAAAGAGCCTCCTCCGAAGAGCCGGCCAGCCGCAATGAGGCTGAATCCACCTCCAGACGGTAATGTTCGTCACCGGTCAATGCCTTGTCTATCCCGATAGTGGCATTCACTCCCCTTCCCTCGCCGAAATGCCGTGAAATTATATCGCCGTAAGCCGACAGCAGTCTGTGGCCCGACGGCAATGTAGATCTGCCCGATGGGTCTTCCACCACAGCCACGGCCTTGCCCGATGGCATGACCAAGGATGCCGGCATTGGCATCAGAGCCGACTCCGGCCCCAACTCTCTTGCCTGCGCCGCAATTCCCAACGCTACTGCAAGCGATATTGTGATAAGTTCTCTGAACATACGTAATCCTGTTGAAAAAAAATGGAACATTCGCCTAAAAATCATATCGAAGCGAACGGAAGCGACATCCAGGTCTGCGCTTACGGATGCAAAGTTACGCATTTTTTCGTCAATGCCTAAAAAAGCCATCGGTCCGATTGTCCAATGACGTGCAGCCGGCATTGTCATCGGTATTGCCCGGCACACACCTATAAATTTTTCTTCTCATCTCATAAATTCTATCTTTATCTGGCGCCGAACGAGCGGCTATCACTCAGCACCATGCAACCATTATAAATTCAGCGGATTATAGGTAACTCTCAAAAATCATGAACGACTTATCGCAAAAAACCAAAACAGAACGCCTCAATAACCTAAAATAAAACACCGCAAAAAAGCAAAACAAAATTTAGAAATACACTTAAAAAAGCAAGATGATTAAGGATGTGGCTTTGACCACAGAAAGCTGCACAGAACCCACATTTGACAGGTGTAAAAGTCATTCCGTTAGCATGTCTTAAAGATTGACATCAACAAAATATCGGAAAAAAAATTGCCACATTTTTTTGCGCAGTTTACTCCAAATAGTGATTATTTCGTATATTTGCAATAATGAATTCATCCACTATAAAATCGACTGGCGCCGACTGCGACGCATCATCCCGCGAACATCGGCCGACATTATATCTCCTGCCCGTACCGCTGTCGGACGTCGACCCGGCGACAGTAATGCCGCCATCCAACATAGAAGTGGCCCGCAATGTGCGGCACTTCATTGTCGAGAACCTGCGCTCCGCCCGACGCTTTCTGAAGCGATGCGACCGCTCCATCGACATTGATTCGCTGACATTCGACGTCCTCGACGAACACACCCGTCCGTCGGAAGTGGCGGCGATGCTCGCTCCGATGGAGCGAGGCGAGGATATGGCCATAGTGTCAGAGGCAGGATGTCCGGCCGTGGCCGATCCCGGTTCCGACGCCGTAGCCGAGGCACAGCGGCGCGGCTATCGCGTATGTCCGCTCGTCGGCCCCTCGAGCATACTGCTCGCTCTTATGGCATCGGGATTCAACGGCCAGACCTTCGCGTTTGCCGGCTACCTTCCGGTCGACCAACAGGCACGCACCGCACGCCTGCGTGAAATGCAACGGCGCATCGAACGCGAACGCCAGACACAGATATTCATCGAAACGCCCTACCGCAACAACCGCCTGATACGCGAACTCACGGCCACACTTCCGGCCAACATGCTGCTATGCGTGGCCACCGACATCACCGGACCGCGACAGAGCATTATCACGAAGACACTCGCACGATGGGCCGCCGAGCCAACGGATATCGACCGGGTGCCATCGATATTCCTGCTGTTTCGACAGGACTGAACACCTTTACAGCACACACGTCAGATGTCAAAAAAGAACAAATTCCAGCCAAGTCCGCTACGTCAGCCCGGACTGTTCGACATAGCCGATCCCGGCACACCGGGAGGCGGCATTTTCGGCGAGGAGATACCGGTGCATCCGTCGATACTCGACTTCGTGGTGCAACATACCGCTCCGACAGCCGACAAAGAGCCGGCTCCGGCCAACCCCATCGAAGAGCCGATCAAGGACTATCCGGTAGAACGCGGATCGCTGATTCTGGTCAGTTTCGGCAGCGGCAGCAGCGGCAACTGCGCATATCTGGGGACACGTAGCGGCGGCATACTGATCGACGCCGGTGTCGACGTGCCGACAGTCACCAAAGGACTCGAATCGATAGGTCTTACACTCGAAGACGTCAAAGGCATACTTATCACCCATGATCACAGCGATCACATCAGATTTGCCTATTCAATCGTCAGAAAGCACTCATGGATGGGGATCTACTGTACGCCTAAGACACTCAACGGCATACTGCGCCGCCACAATATATCAAGGCGGCTCAGCGACTATCACCGTCCGATCTACAAAGAGTTTCCGTTCGAACTGGCCGGATTCCGCATCACGGCCTTCAATGTCAGCCACGACGGCTCGGACAACTCCGGATTCTTCCTTGAGGCAGGATCTCAGTCGGTGGCCGTAGCCACCGACCTCGGCTCCATTACCGAACGCGTCGACCACTATATGCGTCAGGCCAACCATATCATAATCGAGGCCAACTACGACGCCGAAATGCTGCGATGCGGCCGCTATCCCGCCTACCTGAAAGCACGTATAGAGGCCGACGACGGACATCTCGACAACACCGTCACCGCACGATTTCTATCATCGCTCCTGACGCCGCGGCTCCACAACGTGTTCTTATGCCACCTGAGCGAAGACAACAACACACCGCAGAAAGCGATAGAGACTATCGGCGACGCGCTCCGCAGCCATCCCGACGTGGCTGCCGGCGCCATAACGATGCCACGGCTCGACATATTCCCACGCTACGACCGGTCGACAGTCTACAGTCTGCACATCTGACACGGCAAACGGCAAAACCATACAAACATCGAACATTAACCGACTGAAAAATGATACACTTTCACAAACTACTCGCTTTGACCGCAGCGGCAGCCATGGCCATACCGGCAGCCGACGCATGCACAAGCCTGATCGCCGGCAAAAAAGCTACTGCCGACGGAAGCATCATGATCACTTACGCCGCCGACAGCCACACACTCTACGGCGAACTCTACCATCAGCCGGCAGCCGACCACGCCCCCGGCGCTATGAGGCAGATCACCGAATGGGACACCGGACGCCATCTCGGCGAGATACCCGAAGCGCCGCACACTTACCGCACACTCGGCAACATGAACGAACACGGACTCACCATAGCCGAAAGCACATGGGGAGGCCGCCACGAACTCGCCGGCACCGGCCTCATCGACTACGGTTCGCTGATCTACATCACCCTGCAGAGAGCGCGCACGGCACGCGAGGCTCTTAAAGTCATGACCGATCTGGTGAAGGACTACGGATATGCCTCGGAGGGCGAATCATTCTCCATCGCCGACGCCGACGAAGTGTGGATCATGGAACTCATAGGCAAAGGCAAAGCCGACAAAGGCGCCGTGTGGGTGGCACGCCGCGTGCCCGACGACTGCATCTCGGGCCATGCCAACCATGCGCGCATACACCAGTTCCCGCTCAACGATCCTGAAACACTCTATTCGCCCGATGTCATCAGCTTCGCCCGCAGTCAGGGATATTTCGACGGAAAAGATGAAGACTTCAGCTTCTCCCGCGCCTATGCTGTGACCGACGGCGGCGCCCTGCGCGGATGCGATGGCCGCGTATGGTCGTTCTACAACCGTTTCAACTCCGGCGAAGCCGCTCCCTATCTCGACTGGGTGCTTCGCGGCCAAGGCGATCCGCTTCCGCTGTGGATACGGCCGCAGTCGAAAGTCGATGTCCGCCAGATGCAGGACATGATGCGCGACCATTTCGAAGGCACACCGATGGACATGACCGCCGACGTCGGAGCCGGCCCATACAAGGTGCCCTACCGCTGGCGTCCGCTCACCTACGAGGTAGACAGCACCGAATACACCCACGAACGCGCCATAGCCACACAACAGACCGGCTTCTCATTCGTCAGTCAGATGGATTCGAAAGCGCCCGCATCCATGCGCGCCATACTGTGGTTTGGAGTCGACGATGCCAATACCTGTGTCTACGTTCCCGTCTACAACAGTGTGACCGAAGTGCCTCACGAATTTGCCGTAGGCAACGGAGACCTTTACAACCTCTCGTGGGATGCAGCCTTCTGGGTCAACAACTACGTAGCCAATCAGGCCTACAACCGCTATTCGCAGATGATACCCGACATACGCCGGGTGCAGAACGAGATTGAGGATTCCATCGCCGCCGAAGTGACCGCCATGCGCGAAGCCGTAGCCGCCATGCCGGCGGCAGAAGCGTCGGCCACACTGACAGCCCACACCGCACGGTGGGCACACGACTACACCAAGCGCTACAAACAGCTCGGCGACTACCTGCTGGTGAAATATCTCGACGGAAACGTGAAGCGCGAGAAGGACGGAGAGTTTGAACGCACCGCCGACGGAATGCCCGCATCTCCGCTCTTCCCCGGTTATGACAAACGCTACTACCGCTCGATAGCCGATGATCCCGACGGAGGCGAAAGACTCAAATCACTGAAACTGCAATAATCACCCGGACAAATGACCGACGATCCAATCATCATACCGCGCAAGCGCACATCGTACCACGAGCTTACGGACAGCGACCGTGAGCTTGTGGACGCCGCGCGCAGAGCCACCTCGCGCGCCTACGCCCCCTACAGCAATTTCCACGTAGGAGCAGCCATACGTCTGTCGGACGGAAGCATCACAGAAGGCTCCAATCAGGAGAATGCGGCATTTCCGTCAGGAACATGCGCCGAGCGCACGGCCGCATATTATGCCCATTCAGCCCATCCCGACTTACGCTTCGAGGCCATAGCAATATCAGCCACCGGAACCGACGGACAGCCCACGCCGCAACCTACTCCGCCTTGCGGAGCGTGCCGCCAGGCATTGCTTGAATACGAAACACTTGCCGGGCAACCTGTCAAGGTGATTCTCGACTCTCCCGGCGACATCTATGTATTCCCTTCAGTAAGCTCGCTTCTGCCTATGTCGTTCAGCGACTTCTGACTCGAATCCCCCTCCACCTACCGATATTGTCAGCGGTTGTATGCTCCCGGCATAGAACCGCTGACTCCGTATCTGTCGACACGGACTCCGCACACTATCGCTCTGACAGGAGTATCGGGCTTCAGACGATAGTCGAACACATATCGCTCGGCATCGACATCGAAGAGCGGATCGCAATCCCACATACAGCCTATAAACATAGCATCGTCCGCACCGCTGCTCCGGAATGTACAACGGTCAAATACCGCCCCGGCCGGAGCTGTCGGACTAAGATCCTGACACGATCCATAGAGAATCGACTCTCCGACCTCTGCCACAGCATCATCCGACAGTTGCAGCAACGCGCCCGACGCAGGAGCGAACAGATAGTCGGAAGCGAACGTGCACCGGCTGAATGCCGCACGGCCGCCATTCAGCACCACCACCCCATCTGGCGACGAAGAGAACTCACACCCCACAGCCTCAATGATGCCCGACGACATCTCGACCACACGACGCGAGGCGTTTGTCAACCGACAGTTGTCGAGCCTGACCACAGCCTCGCCATCGCACTGAAGAGCCACTACCGGATTGAGCACATCGACACAGACCATATCCACACTTCCACCGGCGACAACCATACCGCCCCACTGGCCCGGTATGATATCGAAAGGGATCGAGGTCACTACATTGCCCAGCCGGTCGCCACAGAGCTTTATCTGCGCAAGCGGAGTGCCCCGAGCAAGCATCCGACCCTCGACACACAGCGATGCGCCATCATGGAAATGCACGGCTGCTCCCTCTTCTATGGTCAGCGTGGCACCCTCGGCCACCGTCAGACAACCGAACACCCTCACGATCGCACCGGCCTCAAACCGCGTATCGGAAACGAGGGTAACATCGCGCAACGTCAGCGGATCAAGCGCCTGCCCTGCTATTGGCAGCGACGTCACAGCGCCATTGACGCTGAAATCGATCCTGCCCCCTATCACAGGAGCCTCGGGAAGAACGTCGGCAAGCACCGCTATGGAGTCGCCCGGACGGATATCCACGTCGTGAAACACTGTTCCGGAAAAACCGTCGACATTAAGCCGTATATCACCACCGCTCACGCCATACACCGATATATCGGAGATTCTCATCACCTTATCACAGCGGTTATAGACCGTCACAGCCACAGCCGGACTCGCCTCACCCATCCACACTTGTCCGAATTTCAACGTATCGGCCGAAAATTCCGGGCGGTCAGAGGGCGAGGAGGAGATATCATCGGATATACACCCGGTGAAAGATGCCGCTACCGCAATGACACTGCATATTGACATTATTAACTTTCGCATACACAGAAAACGCACAATAATACATATTATTTTACTACATTTGCATACGATGGAAACAAAAACGATCAACACCTCCGATTCAGAACTTTTCGAGATAGTGGAACACCTCCTTACCGATGCATTCCCCGAAGAGGAGCGCCGTCCGCTCGAAGCATTCCGCCGGATAGCCGACACCGACAGCCGTTTCGACGTAATGGCTCTGTACGACGGGGAAACGCCTGTAGGATTCATAACCGTATGGGATTTCGGACAATTCAGATATGTGGAACATTTCGCGATTATGCCCGAAATGCGGTGTCGCAACTACGGAGCACGTGCGCTTGAAGCGCTACGCCGCTCCGACCGCCGGCCCATTGTGCTTGAGGTCGAACTTCCGGTCGACGACCTCACGCGGCGACGCGTGGCATTCTACACCCGCGCCGGCTTCTCGATGCTGCCCGACGACTACATACAGACACCCTACCGCCCCGGAGGCGCATCGCTCCCCATGAAAATCATGGCATGGACACCTGAACAGACCTCGGCACCCGACTTCGGACTGATACGCTCAACACTCCACCGAGAAGTATATGGCGTCACTGACGCACAGTAATTTGTAACAAAATTGGTACAAAAAGGTTAAAACATCGCACATTCGGGAAAAATTGTGGGATTTTGACTACTTTTGTAGCTCATAATACCAGCACACAGTGACTCTCGAACTCTTCTTTTCAACCTTGGCTACGGCACTGAAACAGTTCGATGCCGACATGTTATTGGCCGTCAACGGGCTTAACACCACCTGGCTCGACCAGATAATGTGGGGGGTTACCAACCGTTTCGCATGGATACCGTTCTAT
>JAIDKJ010000252.1 GCA_029051835.1 Paramuribaculum sp.
GGTTCATGTTGGGGCTGACCGGCATGAAGTCGGTTTCAATCACATTGTCCACTTTCAGCAGCGTCAGCACCGCCTTGTCCTTGTGGTGGGTCAGCAGTTCGCCGCGCTGTGCCAGTCGCATGGCGTAGATGCTGTAAGGCTCAAACAGTTTTATGGTGCCATACGAGAGGGTCGACACTATGAGCAGCGGAAGAAAAAGCTCGTAGCCTCCGGTCAGCTCCGCAGTAAGGAAGATGCCCATCAGCGGAGCATGCATGACGGCCGACATCACTCCGGCCATGCCCATCAGCGCGAAGTTTTTGACCGAGAGATCGAGGCCGAACAGTTCGTTGAGCAGATAGGCGAAGAAGAAGCCCGCCATGCATCCCACGTAGAGCGAAGGCGCGAACGTTCCGCCTATGCCGCCCGCTCCGGTGGTGGACGATGTGGCGAATGCCTTGGCCAGGATGATCATGCCGATAAACAGGAGTATGAACCACACATTGTCGCGGTCGGAGTAGAATATCGATCCGTCGACGATGCTGGATATGTTGCCGCCGAGCAGCGCCACTATCGAGCCGTAGCCCTCGCCGTAGAGCGGCGGCAGCAGAAATATGAGCGTAGAGAGCAGCGAGGCGCCAGCGGCCAGCCTCCACCACGGATTGTGAATCTTTCTGAACGTGTTCTCCATCAGATTCATGACGCGTGTGAAATAGAGCGAAACGAGTCCGGTGAATACGCCGAGCAGTATGGCGAACGGAATGCGTGCGGTCATGAACGGTTCGCTCTGCACGAAGAAGAATTCCACGTCATAGCCGGTGAAAATGTAGGCTATCGTGGCGGCTGTGATGGACGAGATCAGCAGCGGCATCACCGAAACGGTCGTCAGGTCGATCATCAGCACCTCAAGGGTGAAGAGCATGCCCGCGATAGGGGCTTTGAATATGCCGGCTATGCCTGCAGCCGCGCCGCAGCCTACCAGAATCATCAGCACCCTCGGCGACATGCGCAGCCATGAGCCGAGAGTCGAGCCGATGGCGGCGCCGGTGTACACTATCGGACCCTCGGCTCCGACCGATCCGCCGAAGCCTATGGTGATGGAGCTTGCCACGAGCGAGGTGTATGTGTTGTGGCGTTTGAGGCGGCTCTTGTTCTGCGATATGGCATAAAGCACCCGGGTCACGCCGTGGGATATGTTGTCGCGCACCACGTAGCGCACAAACAGAGCCGTGATGAGCACGCCGACGGCCGGATAAATGAAAAACAGCCAGTTGCCCTCGGTCATCGACAGGTGCGACGTGAGGGTCGACGAGATCAGATGGATGAGTGTCTTGAGCAGCAGCGCAGCCAGTCCGCCGAGTATGCCTACTATCAGCGACACGAATATTACGAAGGTCTTCTCTTTGACATGCTTCTCACGCCATGTGAGAAATCTCATGAAGAGTGTATGGGCGCGTCCGGTGTGGCGGATGTCGTTGTCGGTGGCAGCATTGTAAGTGCCTGTAGCGGTAGTATTGTCTGTCACGGGCGTATGATTTTAATGACACCTCCATCGGAGATCTTGATTACTGACGATGGGCGAGCGTCGCTGTCAGGCTCATGGCGCCGGGTGAGCGCCACATAGTCCACAGCGCCTTTGATCTCCTCGCTGATGCTTGAAAAGCTGGCGGGGGTAGGCTCTCCGCTGATATTGGCCGATGTCGACACCAACGGCCGCCGCAGTCGGCGGCACAGACTCCGGCAGAATTCGTCGGAAGCGATGCGGATGGCGGCGCTTCCGTCGGGGGCGAGCAGCCCCGGAGCCAGTCCGCGCGGATGGTCGTAGATTATGGTCATCGGTCTGACTG
>JAIDKJ010000253.1 GCA_029051835.1 Paramuribaculum sp.
GCACCAGATGGGTCTTGTCCTCGGTCATGACCAGGCGTCCTGAATCAGCCAGGATGATGCTTGCGTTGTCAAACCCGATCGACAGGTCGTAGAGCATCATATGGTAGAGAGTGCCGTTGTCGCGGTTTTTCTCTTTCACATAGATGTTATATCCCGGTATCTGGTCGTAGAACACCCCTTCGGGTATCTCCAGCTCGGGCGATTTCTGGCGCATGGAGTAGAGCAGGGTCCACATCTTGGTCTGAGCCACAGGCAACACGTTGTTCTGGAAGAAAAATGCCGCGATGGCTATAAACGCCACCAGTGCGATCAGCGGTTTCATCACCTTGATCAGCGACACCCCCGAGGCCTTCATGGCCGTCAGCTCGAAGCGTTCGCCGAGATTGCCGAAAGTCATGAGCGATGCCAGAAGTATGGCAAGCGGAAGCGCCATGGGGATCATGGTCAGCGATGCGTAGAAAAATAATTCGCCTATCACGCCGATGCTCAGTCCTTTACCCACGAAGTCGTCGATAAATCGCCAGAGAAACTGCATCATCACTATGAACAGACAAATGAAGAACGTCATCACAAACAAGGGCACGAAACTCTTGAGCATGAATCTGTATAAGCGTTTTATACGTAGCGGCTGCATCTTTGTCGGTATGATGATTGCTATATTGGGGTCGGTGATTGATGTGGATAGTGCCTCAGACTAATGCCTGAAGCGCTAAACGTGACGCAAAGTTACGCAAAAAATCCTAATTTTCCGCATATATCTCACGTAGGGCGCCGCTCCGCCGATAAGCAGGCGTATTCCGCCGTGGCGTCAAACGACGGACATGCTTTGGCGGCAAAGTCGCGGTGCCCTCTGATACGTGCTCCCGGATAGCGGCTGAGCAGCGACCGTAGCAAGGCGGTGAGCGATTCGCGCTGTTGCGGCGTGCGGGTATCGGCAGGATGCCCGTCGATCTCTGTGCCGCCCACGTATGCCACTCCGATGCTCTCTGAATTGTGTCCCAGACAGTGTGCGCCGACAGCGTTCTCGTCGCGTCCGGGTGCTATGGTGCCGTCAAGCGCCACTACATAATGATATCCGATCCGGTTGAATCCGCGCTGACGCTGACTCTTATACACAACAGACCCAGCCGACCAACATACCCGTGATGATCGCGGAG
>JAIDKJ010000254.1 GCA_029051835.1 Paramuribaculum sp.
ATCGATGCCTGCGGCTCCGAGCTTAGCCTCGTAAAGCTCGCCGATTCCCTCGATTTCGATAATTCTGTATGCCATAACATTGAGGATTTGATTGTAGAATTACAACGTACGGCATCGGTGGGCGGTTCAGTGTGGCGACAGGCTATCTTGCTGGCTGCAGCTCGTAGACGACCTCTGTGTCGCGATACTGGTTGATTCTGCCGTCTTTAAGGAGATACAGTATCGCGTAGCACAGCTGCATTTCCGTAAAGTTGCAGAGCCGGAGCAGTTCGTGGTAGGTGTATCTGCATCCTATGCACATTTTTTCGAGGAGGAGTCTGCTGTTGGTTATTATCGATTCCATAGATGTTTTTCTGTTCCGCCATACATAACCCGACGTGTGGCGAAATTGTTCGGTCGTCCCTCGATTTTTTTTATGCGTCCTGTCAGATATTTCGTAGCTATTATGGGGACATACATGGGGATATATACCGTATTGTTAACGTAGATTTTTATAATTTTTGCTAATTTTGCAGTCTGATTTGCTACGTGAAGATATGGCGTAGATGTTTGGGTGGAGTTAAAGTTGAATATGTATACCGTTTAATCAATAACTTACGAAATGCAAAGTATGAAAAATTGGAAAGTGATGGCTCTGTCGTTGCTGACGGTCGTTGCTGCCGGATGTATCGATGACAGGTATGATCTGTCCGATATCGATACTACGAGCCGTTTTACGGTCAATGATCTTGTCGTTCCGATGAATCTCGATGAGATCACATTGAAAAGTGTCATAGAGATAGAGGAGGATAGCAAGCTGCAGATCTTTACAGATGCTTCCGGACGGCAGTTTTATGCCGTCATGGAGTCGGGCGAGTTTGATTCGGATCCGGTGTTTGTGAAGGAGATGACGAGTGCTGGTCCGGTGTTGGACCCGGTCGTAAAAGAGATCGGCCGCATACCTGCGGGCAGTGGTGCGCCGGTCGCTCAGGGTAGCGCAAGCTATCTGATAGAGCCGTCGGGCAGAAACTTTGTCTACAACGTGTCGGATATCGACGGGTCGATTCATTCGGTAGAGTCTGTCAGGGTGCGTCCGATGGATGTGGTGCTTACTTTATCCGTGCCCGATGTCGCCGGAGTGGTCAGATCTACGGTGTTCGAAGATCTGAAGATAAAGCTGCCCCCCGGACTGACCGTAGTATTGCCCAAGGGCGATTATGATCCGCTGACAGGCATTCTGACTATCGACCGTCTGGAGGCTGACGGCGCCGAAGTAAAGGTGAAGGTGACTGTGATGGCTATCGATATGGCGGCCAACGGATCGTCGCTCGACTATGACAGACATTCGCTCGACTATGCCGGCCGTATCGAGGTCAGCTCCGGCGTGCTCACAGTGTCGACGACGGGTGGTACGCTTCCTCAGTCGATCAATTTCACCACGGCGTATGATTTCGTCGATATGGTGGCCACAGCTTTTTCCGGCGAGATCGCCTACAGTCTTTCGGGAGTGGAAATCAGTGATGTCGATCTGTCCGATATACCCGACTTCCTTGCCGGCGAAGGCACGGATATATCGCTTGTCAACCCGCAGATCTATATCGGTGTCAGCAATCCGGTGGGCGCCTCCGGGGTGGAGTGCCGCACCGGTCTGACGGTCGAAGCTATGCGCGACGGTGAAGTGTCGGGCAGCTACACCATCGACAATCCCTACTTCACCATACCGTGCGACAAGGGCGTCGGTCCCTACAGTTTCTGCCTCTCGCCTTCGGCTCCGGCGGAGGCTATTCCGGGTTATTCTTCCGACGGGCTTCTGCACGTGGGATTCACATCGCTCTCCGATGTGCTTGCGGGCAACGGACTCCCCACGCTGCTCGGCATAGAACTTAACGAACCGGGCATACCGCTGCAGTTAGTCAGGGATTTCTCTCTGGGAGTGGATATAGAGGGCGTGAAGGGAAAATATGACTTTTTCGCTCCGCTGGCGCTCAATGCCGGATCGACGATAGTGTATACCGACACCAACGACGGATGGAGCGACGAGGATGTCGAGGCCCTGACGATCGAAAAGTTTGAACTGACCGCCACGGCTTCGACCGATCTGCCGCTGGCCGTCCGGCTTACGGCTGTGGTGCTCGACAAGGAGGGCAACGCCATCGATGCCGAGCTGTCGTCGGTGGAGCTGCCCGCCAATGCCAAGGACTTCCCGTTCACGATCGCTCTCGGCGAGGGTCAGACGGTGACCGGACTCGACGGCATAAGGTTTACGGCCCACGTAAAAGCCTCCGCCACCACTCCGCTGTCGCCCGACCAGGCCATATCGCTGAAGAAACTCAAAGGCAAGGTGTCGGGATATTACACAAAAGAATTATAATCCATCATTAAGCATTTCCCGCAAATGAACAATATATACAGAACAATCGCTGCTCTGGCTATCGGCGCGGCAGCTCTGACTCCTGCGGCCGCGCAGAATACATATTCGGGTTATTTCCTCGACAACTATACCTATCGCAGCCAGATGAATCCGGCCTTCGGAGCCGACCGCAATTATATCGGGTTCCCCGGCATGGGCAATATCAACGTGGCCATGCGCGGCAATATCCACACATCGTCGGTGCTCTACAATCTCGACGGGCGCACGGTGCTGTTCACCAATCCCGGTATCGGCGTAGGGGAGGCTATGAGCAAGTTTCACGACCATAACCGCCTGCAGTCCAACCTGCGGTTCAATG
>JAIDKJ010000255.1 GCA_029051835.1 Paramuribaculum sp.
TCACCCAGAAGACGGCATACGCGCTTTCTTCCTCGCCCGTGTGCGCCGAGTTGTGTATAAGATACAGGTTTTTTACCCCCCCCCCATTTTTAATCTTTTTTAACCAAAACTTTCATTACTTCAAATCCTTAAAAAACGCGGTATGTTGTAGGCTTTTTGACTCCAGCACACCGCGTTAAATCTGCCTATGCAGCGACGCCACTTTACTTCCAGCGGCCGAAGATGACGATATTGTTGTCGTCCTCGTCGAGAGTGGTCTGGAAATCCTTGAGTTTTTTCAGTTCGTCGCCGGAAATGTCATATTTCTCGATGCTCTTGTCGATCCACGACGAAATGGCTCCCGGACTCGAATTCATCACAAAATAATCGGGACTCTTGGAGTTGATCCAGCTGCCGCCTAAGCGCACCTCACCTATGCAGTCGACCATAATATCGCAAAAACCTCCACGCAGGCTGACCGGATCGACGAGCAGCGGCGTATTGGCCGGAACCACGTAGCTGTTTTCACTCACCTGCTCCGGCGCGCCGTAGCTTACAAACATGTACAGGCTGCCAAACCGGCTGTAGCAATGTATGCCCTCTTTGTTCAATGACGCCGTGAAGACAGGGCGCAGCCGCGAGCCATCGTATGCGTAGAGCGAATCGGCTTGTGGCTCCCAGCGGAGCACGGAGTAGCTGAAACCCTCGGCACGGCTGCCTATGTCGCTCATCACCTCATTGCTGAAATCCATCGGCACCTCAAGCCAGGGCATAGACACCGACGAAAGCAGATTGCCGTCGAAATCCTGCTCCCACACCTCGTCGCGCGATTTAGAGCCTTCGAAACACATCGACACGGCCGTGATGCGCCGCCGCTCCGTATCGACCCTCACAGCGCCCTTAGGCATCTCGCGCGCAAGAGGGATATCGCCGGCAAAGGTTCCGTCGGAATTGTAGCTCATCAGCTTTGTGGCGCCATACTGCACCATATAGATACGCCCGGCATCGGCATCGACATAAAAATCGTAAGGAGCGATGGAGTATTCTCCGGGTCCGTTGCCTCTGGCGCCGATCTGCCCCAGATACTTGCCTTCGAAGTCAAACTGCTTCACGACGCCGTCGCTGTATACTATGATACGCCCGCCGGTGATCCAGGTCTGCCCCGCCCCGATAAGCGCCTCGTCGGCATTTTCGAGCCTTACGATACGCAGATCGTCGGCAAGATCCGACAGCTTCAGAGTGACCTTGTCGCCCGACCTCTCCGGGTGGACCACCACCAGATCGCCTCCTCCGGGCATCTCCACACGGTCGGCTACCACCGGCATACGGTCGAACGCCGACAGCGGCGACGCATCGCCTACCGAAATATTGTCGCTCTTCGCACCACATGCTGCCGCCATGGCGGCCAGCAACAGCCCTAAGGCTGATTTCACTGCTCTTCCTTTCATTTATATAAGTAATTCTTAAAAATTAGTTTTTATCATTATACTTACCAGTAACTCATGCATACTGCGGTGCTTTTTGATTTTGTTCGGCGC
>JAIDKJ010000256.1 GCA_029051835.1 Paramuribaculum sp.
GGCTATCGCTGGCAACGCTTTATCGCACCGTTCGGACGCATGAGCCTCACCAACTATATAGCCCAGTCAATCATAGGAGTGACCGTTTACTATCATTTCGGGCTTAACCTGTGGGACAAGACCGGAGCTGCCGAAACACTGCTTATCGGCATAGCGATATTCATTTTCTTGCTCTCATTCAGCCGCCGATGGCTCGCCACCCACTCACAGGGACCGCTGGAATACCTGTGGAAACGCGCCACATGGATCCGAACCGACCGCAAAGACGCCGGACGGAGCACAGCGGCAGCATGACTTACACCGCCAGGTGTCGCGTCAGGAACGCGACACCTGGAAACCGGTATCCGACAGTGTCATCTCTACGAACCGCGCACGCGAATTTGGCGGGCATTCGGTGAGAATGTTGCGGATCCGTGCGGCCGCCTCAGGATCTTTTGCCACCATGTAAAGGTATCCTCCGCCACCTGCTCCGGGCAGTTTGTAGCCAAGAGTAAGATCCGACACGCGGCTGACGATATCGGCCACGGCAGGAGGTTCGGTGCCTGAATCAAGACGCTTGTTCTGACTCCATGTCTTGGCTATCATACGGCCATAGAGGTGGAAATCATTGCGCTGTATGGCTTCGGCTGTAGCGAGAGAGTGGGCGCGCATCTCCGACAATATCGACAGATGACTGTTGGAGTTAAGAAACATGCCGCGCACTATCTCCGCGAGTATTCCTTTGGCAGTACGTGTAAGGCCTGTGTAATACAACAGATGGCAGGGCTTGAACTCCGTCGAGGTGAAAATGCGCGACGGCAACCAGCTGACCGACGGACGCTGCGTGATGCCCTCTTCGGTGCGCAGCAGCTTGACTCCACCTAAAACTCCGCCATACTGATCCTGCCATCCGCCACCGGTGGTGAGCAACTGCTCAAGAGCGAGAGTTCGATGGGAAATCTCGCCGGCATCCCATCCTATGCCACAGAATTCCGACAACGCTCCAAGCACTGTCGCAGCCAGTATGGAACTTGTGCCAAGACCCGATCCGGCAGGAATAGCCGAGAGCAGCGTGATCTCAAGTCCCGATCCGAAATCGTGCAGAAACTCACTGAGAGTATCGGACGACGTTCGGGGACGGAATCCGGCCAAAGTTAGAGCGGCCTTCGGTATGGAGAAGGGTGAACCTACAGTGTGGTAGCATGCCAATGTTTCGAAATCCTCCACAATCTCCGATGCGCCGAGGTCTATCGACCGAAGCACTATCCTGTAATCGGCCGAAGGCTTGACATACACCTGCAAAGGCTGCTGTCCGTTCAGCTCTATGGCCATATTGACCACTGAGCCGCCGGCATACAGCGAATATGGCGGTGTGTCGGTCCATCCTCCGGCGAGGTCTATTCTCACCGGGCTGCGTCCCCACACGATCTGATCGGAATAGACATTGAGCCTTGGATGTGGGTTGCGTCCTTTCAGTTCCGACAGTATCTCATCGCGAAGCAGCTCGAATGCAGCCCCCTCCTCACGCGAACCATCGCGTCCCGACATCGAGTCGATACGCGACCTCACCATGTAATTACGGATACGGGTCATGGCTCCTGTATGCTGAGGCAACAATTCAGGCTTCTTTATATCCATCGTGACGAAGCGAGCGGCCACATCATTGAGATCAAGCTGATAGAATACGCTCTTTTCATAATTCCAGGCAAGAAACTCCAGATTTTCCTTCAGGAAATCATTGCGTTGCCTGAAGAGTCGCGTCAGGTTGGCGTGAGCCGATATCTGATCGGCCGACAGTTTTCTGGAGTTCATCCATATTTCTTTGCCCCGGCCATCGGCTCCGCCGGTCATCATCCATTGAAGCACCTCATACATATCATCGACATTGTCGACAACCGGGAATATCGGCGACGCCTGAATATCCGCACCGACGACATCCACTCCGCGGCTGCTGCGCCACTGTGCGAACGGAGCGCCCATCCACACCGTATCGGGCGAGTCGAGATCGCCACGCATCGGATCGTCGAGTCCGTAGGGACGCACTGCCCACGATGCATCTCCGACCGGAACGATATCGACACACACACCCGCCGGCACATCAAGCGGCCATGAGTTTTCTGGCACGCCTGTGATGATATGATCAGAGCGCAGTGTCCATGATGCCGGAACGGATGAATTCTCCACCCAGACGTTATCATTGTCTGATGATAGGCGGTAGCCCATCAAGGCATTCTGCACAAAGAGCGACGGATTGGCCTTGACCTTACGCTGAAGGATCTTGCGCTGATCCACCACCTTGTTCTGCAAAGCGAGCGTCGACGAAAGCAACTCGCGCGACGTACCGAAATGATAGAACTCCCCGCCCGGCAGAGGCAGTATGGCTACTGTCAGACGATTGACTTCGGGATCTTCTACTGTAGGATTGCTACCCAACGCACGACCGAAATCCGAGTAAAGGTCGTAATATCCTATATTTCCGTTTTCATCGACAGAACGCTTGCGGAGCAGTTTCATGGCTCGATCCGACAGCAGCCAGATGCCGATATCCATCAGAAACATGTGGGAACGCGACAGTTCCTCAAGCTTGTCGAGCGACGGTTTCTGAAGCATGAAATCAAGCTCCGTGGGAGTGGACCGCGACGAAACGAACACACCGTGGTGAGTGGCAAGCGATGCATCGACCCACAATCCGTAGCACACCACATCGGCCTCCGGTATCTCCGTCAAAGGCTTCTCGGCTCTGATATATACATCGCCGCTCGCTATTAGTGTAGGGAGCGACTGAGGCGCGGCTGCCAGTATCCGTTCGTAGAGGGGGAGCTGCAGTGACAGCAGCGACTGGTCGATAAGCTGTCCGCGTTCCCATCTGAACACAGGCACGGGCGTCAGTATCTTTCCTACCGGCGCATAAGCAGGCAGACGCCTGCTCTGTCCCCCGGCATGAATAATGATTTTCGGATCGGACAGGTCAGCTCCTCTTGTATCTTTGAGCCAGCTGTCGACCAGCCACGCCGTGCCGCCACCGGAGCCGACCTTGACCCCTGCCGGATCAGAAGTACAGTACCATTCTGGAGCGTGAAGCGCGGTTATGGAGTGAAATCTCCCCGCGAGCTCGGGAGGCCGGGCAGGCAGTCGAGAGGGTGTG
>JAIDKJ010000257.1 GCA_029051835.1 Paramuribaculum sp.
TCGTGCCGCCGGCCACAGGCGATGCGGCCGAGATGGTCACTTCCACATAGCCCTCCTCGGTAACTTCCTGGCTGAACAGGAGGCTGTTGCCGGTCGCTTCGATGTCGGTCGGAAGCTTCTCCGCCACCATCACATACATCGAACTTACCGCACCGATCTTCTTGCCCTCCTTGGCGTAGGCCTGTATGCGGGCGTCGGAGGTGAATTCCACCGGCGCGTCATAGCGGGTCCACTGCGCCTGCGGCTTGGTGTCGTCGGCGGTCCAGTAGATCTCGGCGCCCTCGGCGGCCGTCATTGTCACCGTGGTGACGCCCGGCTCAGCCTTCACGTCGAAAGCCACGGTGCCGGCAGGCGCGCCAAGCTTCATATCAACGTAGGTCGGAGCGCTCTGCTCATAGCCCGGAGCGGTGGCATACATGGTGATATATGAGTCGGAAGTGACTGCGAACGGCTGCGCATAGACGTTCCAGCGGGCATCGCTGCCGGGACGGCTGCCGTCGTGCGACACATAGTAGTAGATCGTGGCGCTCGACGGATCGGCTATCGGACAGCTGAGAGTCACCATGGTCGACGGATAGAACTCCACAGTGGTAAGTCCGTCGGCAGTCACCGGATCAACTGTGATATTGCCGGCGAACGTAGCCCTCACAGGCTCCGACGACTTCACTTTCTCCACGTTCAGCGGCCACAGTTCAATACGTCCGTTCTCGTCAAGCATGGCGAAACCGGTGATATTGTAGTAGGCGGCCGCAGTCTGGTCGGCGGCATCCCAGTCAAACGACGGCTGGAGTATGGTATGGTTCACCGGTATATCCTCTCCGGCACCTTTATCGGTAGTGAGTTTCCACTCAGTGTCGTGGGTCGAAGGCTCGTCGGCGGCTGTAAACTCGCTGCCGGTGAGCCTTACGCCCATGATCTTCACATATCGGCGGGCGTTGGCTACCGAGAGAGTGGTCACCACGTCGGGTTCGAGCGCAATGTCATCGACAAGTGTCGACGGACGCTCCTCGACCGGCGCGCCGAATGCTCCGGCATATTTCGGAGCGACATGGGCGCCGCGCACTATGCGGCTCTCGCCGACATTGATCATATGGGCCTCCATCACTATATCGTTCAGATAGTAGCCCTCTTGCATTTTTTCGAGATCTATGGCGTTGTCCTCTACGTGGATCGGCAGATAATGTCCCTGGGTGCCGCGCACGAAGAGATATTCGCCACCCTTGGCCACGATACGGGCATTGCCGGTGAAGTGGTAGGGCACGCCCTCCTCAGCCTGGTCGAGGAAGTTGACTATATAGCGGCGGTCGTTGGCCGTGCGCGTAAACACCTGTTCGGCCACAGCTCCGGGAAGTCCGCCGGTCACAGCCACAAACGCCCTTACGGGAGTGGTGGCGGTCAGCTCTATAGGAGCCTCGTAGCGGCGGCGGTCGCTGCCCGACTGCTTCGGATCGGAGCCGTCGGTGGTGTACCATATCGTAGCCTTAGCGGCATCGACCCCTTCGGGCAGAGTCATCGTCAGCGTGGCTTTGGTGAGGAAGCGGGTCGGATCCGACTCTTCAGCACCCTCGTCGAGCGCGAGCACGGGAGCGGCCGGAGCCGTCACGTCCTTTATCGAGAAGTCGATGAACGCCAGAGCGAATTTGCCCGGCTCGCCGTTGCGGAGCACCACGCCCTCTATATCGTAGTGCTGACCGCTGTCATAGACCGTTCCCCATCCCTCGCTGATCTCGAATACGTGATTGATGTTCAGTTCGGGATTACCGGGCATGACGAGCTTGTACACATTGTTATTGTCGCGTGTCACCTGCACGTTGCGCACACGGTAGCGCACCATGCGGTCGGCTTCGCTGAACTCGAATGTCGGGTCGCTCAGCACGTCGATCTCTTCAGGCTGCCATGCCTCCCCTTCAAGCACATCCTCGCCGACAGGCTCGGCATTGACAAGCTGCACGGTGCGGCTGAAGCCGGTGGCGTAGCCGCGCAGATTCTTCAGCTCGGTGCGGTCGGCTATCAGAGCGAAGTTGGTGATGACGTCGCCGGGCTCAAGCTCGCGGGGAGCTGCGGCCTCGCGGTCGCGCAGAGCCACCGGAGCCTTCCAGCCGTTGGCATTGTAGAGCATTATGGAGTGGGCGCTCTTGGCGTCGGCCGGAGCGTTGGCGTCGCGCAGGTAGAGATATCTGGGAGTGATGGCGCGCACCTCGGCCTCACCCTTGAAGCGGTAATATTTCACCGCTCCGGCATTGGCCGCTACAGACGGATCGGGTATCTCCGTTTCGTCGCCATACATGGCCTTGAACGCGGCTATGCTCTCCACATCCACGGCATCGTGATGTACGAACTTCACCGTCACAGGGCGGCTGTTGATATTTTCGCGCACGTAGCGCACGCTCAGCGTGCACACACCGTCGATGAAATCGTCGGGAGTTACAGCTATCACCGGATCATCGGCCATCATGTCGACAGGCTCGCGCGAAGCCTCCTCGTCGTTGAAGGTGTAATAGCATGATGTTCCCTCACGCACGCCCTCCTTGTCGGGTCTTACCATGAAGGAGTCGTTTATCACGTTGACGGTGATATAGCCGGCCTCCACGTCGGCCTCGGTGGCCGTGATGGGATTGGGAGCGCTCAGCGACGGCATCTTAACCGCGCCGGTGGGGAAGAGCATTATCTCGCCGCCTACATAGCCCACGAAGCCCTCCACGGTGTAGCGCACATCCTTGGCCAGCTGCATGACGGTGGAGTAGACAGGCGCGGTCTTGAGGCGGGCGTAGGTCTTCACTTTCTTGCCGGTGGAGGTGATGAAGCTGTTGTCGGCCGGATTGAACGTCATGCCGCGGAGCACCACCTTCTTATTGAAGTCGCCAAACGACAACTCGCCGGCCTCCTGCGCCTCCATCGGCTCACCTGCGCCTTCGGCAAGGCTTGGAAGGAACGGCAGGAAGTCGGAAGTGATCCACAGTTCGGGCAGACCGTTCTCCATGCCGCGTATCACGCCCGTGATATCGTTGAGCTGATGGGTGCCGAAATATTGCGGATCGAGATATCTGTCGATAATGGCTGCCTGCCCGTCGCCACCCTCTATCACGAGCTTTATGGCACGGCCCTGCGCGTCGGCTATATACACATATCTGGTATCGGTGTCGGTCATGTCCTGACTGCCGATCTTAACGGTGTTGTAGCCGCCCATAAGCACGAAACCGCCGGATGCGGCAAGCTTCACCACCTGTTCGTCGGCCACAGGATCGGTCTGACCTTCCGGCACGAGTCCGAGATCGGTCGTGACTATATCGATCTTGTGGAAATCACGCGAAGCATAGTCCGACTGCTTGCCCGACACAAACTCGCGCACAAACAGACGTCCCGTGCCTGTCACCTCATAGCCCCCTTCGGGCCAGTCGGTCCAGTTCCCGTCGGGAGTCTGCGACCATTCGTCGCTGAACTGATACTGAAACTGCGGGTTCTCGCTCTGCATCGTCGATCGAAGGCTTATGCCCACACCATCGCTGATAAAAGTCACGACACCGGTTTCAGTGCCGGTCACCCCTTCGTTGGATGTCAGGACAATATCGGGAGCGCCCACTCTGCCGGTTTCAGCACCCTTCTTCACAAGCCATATCGTACGGGGAGTGCCCGCAGCGTACTCTGCATCGGTATAAAAGAGTGTTGTTTCTCCACCCGCCGAAGCAGTCGATTCCGTGCGGGCGAGGATCTGAAGCTTGGAAGTGTAGCCGTTGGGGATTTCCGGCATGCCCTCCTCCCAGATTATCGGAGTTATGCTTTCAGGCATAGTTTCGGCGGAATTGGAGGGGTTGTTCACATCGAGCGCGCCCACACCTACATGCCAGCAATAGCTCCGCTTGTTGATCGCATCCGTTTTCTTGAAATAGACCACCGGATTATCACCGCTATAGACCAGAGTATTGGTCGCGGCATCCCACGACTGACCGACTGCCGCGCCGGTTTTCTCTATATCCACCTCCGGAATAGTCGGACGGATCACCTGCACCTTCAGCTTGGTTTCCGGGCCTTTGCCCTTGGAATTTGTTCCCACTACCCTGACGGTGTAGGTG
>JAIDKJ010000258.1 GCA_029051835.1 Paramuribaculum sp.
TCTAATGCCACGGTAATCAATGAGGAGCCGGGATTTCCGGTCAAGGACAATGTGGACCGCACACATCCGTCGATATCTCCCGACGGCACACAGATGGCTTTTGTGGAGGATCGCACCAAGCTCAAGGTGATGGATCTGAAGAGCAAAAAGGTGCGTCAGCTGACTGATGGCTCCACCGTCGCATCGCGCTCCAAGGGCTTTTCGTCGCAATGGAGCCCCGACGGACAGTGGCTTCTGATCGAGGCTACCGACCTGCATCATCAGCCTTATTCCGACATAGCGATAATCAATGTGGCCGACGGCAAGATGACCTACGTCACCAAAACCGGCTATTTTGACCAGAATCCCCGCTGGGCCATGGGAGGCAAGGCGATCATATTCGACAGCGAGCGTTACGGTATGCGCAACCATGCATCGTGGGGTTCGGAGAGCGATGTGATGATCGCATTCCTCAATCGCGACGCTTACGACCGTTTCCGTCTTTCGGAGGAGGATTACGAGCTTCTGAAAGAGGTGGAGAAGGCACAGAAAAACAAGAAGAACGACTCGTCGGAGGGCAAGGACTCCAAGAAGAAGGGTGATGATAAAAAGGCCGATGCCGACAAGGATAAGGCTGCCGAGAAAGTGGAGGTGGATCTTGACGGCATAACCGACCGCACCATGCGCCTCACTCCCAACTCGTCGGCTCTTGCCGATATGTATATGACGCCCGACGGCGAAACGCTGTATTACATCACCTCGTTTGAGAAGGGCTATGATCTCTGGAAGGTGAAGCCCCGCAAGGGTGATGTGAGCAAGGTGACAAAGCTCGGCGCCGGCGCCGGCATCGACACCGACAAGTCGGGCAATATGTATCTGATGGGATCGACTCTGCGCAAATTCGACACGAAGTCGGAAAAACTTACTCCGATCACATTCTCAGCTTCGATGACCATAGATCAGGCCGACGAGCGCGAGTATATGCTGCGCTATGTCTACAACGAAGAGCGTGAACGTTTCTTCCGCAAGGATATGAACGGTGCTGACTGGGACAATCTCTACAAGGCTTATAAGCGTTTCCTGCCGCATATCGACAACAACTATGATTTTGCCGATCTTCTCAGCGAGCTGCTCGGCGAACTTAACGTGTCGCACACCGGAGGCCGCTATTATCCCGCAGCCGCTAATCATCCTACAGCACAGTTCGGACTGATTTATGACATGGACTATGACGGCGCCGGACTCAAGGTGGCCGAGGTGATCAAGGGTGGTCCGTTTGACCGCAGCACGTCGCGCGTGAAGGCCGGTGATATTGTCAGGTCGATCAACGGCCAGGCTCTTAAGGCCGACACGGATCCGTCGGTGGCGCTGGCTGATCTGGCGCGCAAGAAGACTCTGGTGGGTTTCCACGGAGCGGACGGTTCGGATTTCGAAGAGGTGATACTGCCGATATCGCAGAGCGCGCAGAATACTCTGATGTATGACCGCTGGGTGCGTCAGCGCGAAGCTGATGTCGACCGTTGGTCGAACGGACGTCTGGGATATGTGCATATCCAGTCGATGGACGAAGGAAGCTTCCGCCTGTCGATTATACACATCTCAGAGACAACCAGA
>JAIDKJ010000259.1 GCA_029051835.1 Paramuribaculum sp.
CCCGGCCAGGAAAGCATCCCAGTGGGCGGCAGCGGGACGGCGGTGACATCATCACAGTTCTCTTCGGCATTCTCTTCCGATTCGTATATCGTGGTGGAGTCGGGTGTGGAGTCGGGCAACAACCGCTATCTGGCATCGCTTTATCTTGATCTGACGGCGAAGAATCTGAGAAACCCCGATTTTGTGCCAATGCTCACGATCGAGGGCGCGGCCGGCCAGGGCGCGAGCGCCTATATATATTCCGACAATGATGATCTGCTTACGTTCGGCAACCGCGGACTGGACGGATACGTGTCGGGCAGTCCGGCGCAGAGTGTCAGCAGCATGGCCTGCGGCGAAAACGTGATAGTGGTGGGTTCCTACAACAGCCGCAACACATTCCCCGTGCTCAAGGGGGCGCTGATGGGTTTTAATGACCAGGCATGGCCTGTCGATGGTGTAAGCTCGTTCACCTCCTACGGCACGACGTTCGCCGGCAAGAAGCTTCCGGAACTGTGTGCTCCGGGCATGACGGTCATATCGAGTGTCAGCACGCCGTGGGCCAAGGGTACCGCTCAGGATGTGGGTGTGTTCTCGGCCAAGGTTGACCGTAGCGGTCTTAGCGGGGCGATGAAGGCGGCCCGGACTGATTACTGGGAGCAGATGCAGGGCACATCGATGGCTACGCCATATGTGAGCGGTGTGGTGGCGCTGTTGCTTGAACAGGATCCGACCCTGACTGTCCACCGTGTACGTGATCTGCTTGTCAGCACGGCCCAGGCGATGCCGGCCGACAGCGAACCGGTGGCGCTGAAGTGGGGCGCCGGCAAGCTTGATGCCGAGAACGCCATGCGCAAACTGCTTGGAATGCCTTCGTCGATAGGCGAGGTGACAGCCGATACCGAACGGCGTTTCTCGATGGAACAGTCGGACGGTTTCATCACAGCCGGCATAGCCGGAGAGTCGGGCATGAGAGCCACGCTGACGTCAATCGCCGGACTGGCGGCCGCCACGGCCAAAGGTAGCGGAGATGTGGTGGAGATAGCCACGTCAGGACTCGCGCCAGGCGTGTATGTGCTGACTGTCGAGGGCGATTCAGGCTCGGTGATCAGCCGGAAGGTGATAGTGAAATGACGGTTTTTTAGGAATTTTTAATTGTAAATGGTGGCTTGTGATTGCTAACTTTGCAGACCGCAAAACGACAAACAATAAAACATAATATTGAAATGGCAAACTGGTTTGAATGCAAAGTGAGATATGACAAGATGATGGAAAACGGCGTGGTCAAGAAAGTGACCGAGCCTTATCTGGTGGACGCCCTCTCGTTCACCGAGGCTGAAAGCCGCATCATCGAGGAGCAGACACCGTTCATATCGGGCGATTTCTCGGTGAGCGCCGTGAAGCGCACCAAGATCTCGGAAATATTCTGGGATGACTCGGCCGACAAATGGTATCTCGTGAAGGTGGCTTTCGTGACCATCGACGAGAAGACGGCCGTCGAGAAGAAAACCTCTACGCTGATCCTTACGGCAGGTAATGATCTGAAGGGTGCGTATGACAATTTCATGGCCGGCATGGAGGGAACTATGGCCGATTTCGAGATACAGTCGATAGCCGAAACTCCGTTGATGGATGTCTATAAGGCCAAGCTCGGAACAATTCCCGTCGCGAAGGAGGAATGACAATGACACCTGATATAGCCGCAAGGCTTATGGAAATAAAGTCGGCTCTGCCCCAAGGGGTGGAGCTGACTGCCGTAAGCAAGTTTCATCCGGCCGCTTCGATCATGGAGGCTTATGGCGCCGGCCAGAGGGCGTTCGGCGAAAGCCGGGCGCAGGAGCTTCAGGAAAAGGCCGCCATGCTTCCTGACGACATAGAGTGGCATTTTATCGGCCATCTGCAGACCAATAAAGTGCGTCAGGTAGTAGCCGTGGCCGATATGATACAGAGTGTCGACTCCATGCGGTTGCTGAAGGCTGTCAACGATGCCGCGGTGAAAGCCGGGCGGTGTGTCGACATTCTGCTGCAGGTGCATGTGGCCCGGGAGGAAACCAAGACCGGATTTCTGCCGGAGGAGATGGAGCAGGCGGCACTCGAAGCTCTCGCTATGCCGGGCGTAAGGCTCCGCGGCGTGATGGGCATGGCTTCCAACACCGATGACGAGGAGCGCGTGAGAGCCGACTTCAAAGCTATAAGAGGGTGTTTCGATGCCATAAGGCTCGGAGCTGCTGCCGGACAGACATGTTTCGATACCGTAAGCATGGGTATGAGCCACGATCGCGACATAGCGATAGAGCAGGGCAGCACGATGGTGAGGATCGGCAGCGATATTTTCGGAGAGCGTTGATCGCGACCCTCTGTTTTTGTGTCAATTTTTGACCTACTCAAGCCTGTGTGGCAAAAAAATGCTACCGGATAGGGGTTGAAAACGAAAAAATGGTTAACTTTGACAAGTTTTTGCCGCAGATGCCATGAAAACCGTCACGGTAGCCCCCTGCACGCCATCGGCTTCGGTCAAAAACCGTCGGAAAATCATTTGCCGATGAGAGAACAGATTACTTAATAAACAAATCAATACCACATCAATTATGAGCAACGAGAAAAAACAATGGGGTGCCATCATTGTGATGATAGCCCTGTTTGCTATGATTGCCTTCGTGACGAATCTGTGTTCGCCGATGGCCGTCATTGTGAAAAATCAGTTTGGTGCCAGCAATCTTGAGGCACAGATAGGCAACTACGGCAACTTCATCGCTTACCTGCTGATGGGTATTCCTGCCGGTATGCTGCTGAAGAAAGTGGGCTACAAGCGCACAGCCCTGATAGCCCTGATTGTGGGCATCGTGGGCATCTTCGTGCAGTGGATGAGCGGCTGGGAAAGCATGCGTGGCGCGGCGTTTGCCGTTTACCTCGTAGGCGCTTTCATCGGCGGTCTGTGCATGTGCATGCTCAATACAGTAGTCAATCCGATGCTTAACATCCTCGGCGGTGGCGGCAACAAGGGCAACCAGCTGATACAGATAGGCGGTGTGTTCAACAGCGCAGCCGCTGTAGCTGTCTACATCATCATGGGCGCTCTTATCGCAGATGCCACCAAGGCCACTGTGAGCGATGCCACTCCGGCTCTCTTCATCGCCGGCGGTATCTTCATCATAGCTTTCGTGGTGATACTCTTCACCAAGATCGACGAGCCCGAACGTGCCGATCTCAAGAAGATCGAGGAGAAGGAGCACGCCAAGAAGCTCGCTCCGGGTCAGAAGGACAAATACAGCGCATTCTCTTTCCGCCACTTCAAGCTCGGTATTCTCGCCATATTCCTGTATATGGGTATCGAGGTGGGTGTGCCGACCTATATCCTCCCGTACCTTAATGCAGCGCAGGATGCCGCGACTCCCGGTATGGGAATGGATGCCGGCATTGTGGGCCTGATCGTGGCCGTGTACTGGCTGATGATGCTTATCGGACGTTTTGTCGGCGGCGCCATCGGCTCGAAGGTGTCGTCGAAGCAGATGATCACAGTGGCTTCCACAGCAGCCATCGTGCTTATACTGTTCGGCATGTTCGCTCCGCAGACATGGCTCGTGAATATCCCCGGTGTCGACTGGGCTAAGCTTGAGATGATCTGGGCCGAGGTGCCGGTGGGTATCTTCGCATTCATCCTTGTGGGTCTTTGCACATCGGTCATGTGGGGAGGTATCTTCAATATGGCTGTAGAGGGTCTTGGCAAATACACCGCCATTGCTTCCGGCGCCTTCATGACTATGGTGTTCGGCTGCGCTGTGATGGTGGCTATCCAGGCATGGGTGGCAGACTTCTCCTGCAACTATCTGATAAGCTATTTCGTTCCGCTGGGCTGCGCAGTCTACATCCTGTACTATGC
>JAIDKJ010000026.1 GCA_029051835.1 Paramuribaculum sp.
CATGATCATTAGTCGGCCAGGGTGTAGATCTCGGGGGTGTCGGCGGCGCGGAGTCGGTAGTAGCCTCCGATCTCCTCGCCTTTGTTCTCGTGAAGTTTGCTTACGAGCAGATCTATGTCGGGGCGTTCCACTCCGAGGGCGGCAAAGCTGACGGGCAGTCCGATGGAGGTGTAGAACGCTTTCAGGCGCGCTATGCCTTCGAGGGCGGCGCGTGTGTCGTCGGGTTCATCCACGCCGAATACCCTCCGGCCGAACTGTGCGATCTTTCCGGGGCGGCGGGTGGCCATGAAGGTCATCCATGCCGGGAACACTACGGCGAGTCCGGCTCCGTGTGTGACGCCGTAGACCGCCGAGATCTCATGCTCCATGGCATGGCTTGTCCAGTCTTCGCGGCGTCCGGTGCCGCAGATGCCGTTGTGGGCCAGCGTTCCGGCCCACATGATGTTGGCGCGGGCCTCGTAGTCGTCGGGGCGTTCCATCACCTTGGGCGCTTCCTCGATGATCGACGTGAGCAGTCCCTCGGCAAGGCGGTCGGTCACCTCGCAGTAGGGTGTGGTGGTGAAATACCGTTCCATGATGTGCGCCATCATGTCGGCGATGCCGGCGGCAGTCTGATATGGGGGCAGCGTCATGGTCAGCTCCGGGTTGAGGAGCGCGAAGCGCGGACGCAACACCTCGTCGGTGCGCAGGCTGATCTTGTGCATACCCTCGCTCAGGGTTATCACGCAGTTGCCCGAGCCTTCCGATCCGGCGGCCGGTATGGTCAGGACGGCTCCTACAGGCAGTGCGTTCTGCGGCGTGGCCCGTCCGGCGAAAAAGTCCCAGAAGTCACCTTCGTAAGGCACTCCGAGAGCAATGGCCTTGGCGGTGTCGATGGCCGACCCTCCGCCCACGGCCAGAAGCGCGTGCAGGCCTCCGCGGCGCATCATCTCTATGCCGCGGCGCACCGGGCCGTCGGTAGGATTAGGCTCTACGCCTCCAAGCTCTTCGAAACGTATGCCGGCTTCGTGCAGCTTCTCCCTGACTCTCGCGAGCAGTCCTGAGCGCTCGGCCGATCCTCCGCCGTAGACCATGAGTACGCTGTCCATGCCGTTGGCCAGCAGCTGTGCGCCGACCTCCAGTTCCGCTC
>JAIDKJ010000260.1 GCA_029051835.1 Paramuribaculum sp.
TCATGCGTCATCGTCGGCAGAGGATGCCGATGCTGAAATCCGGCGCTTCTTCAAGCCTGAGGAAATATTCGAATGGACGCCGGCATATATGGATTTTATCTACTCGACGTTGGAGATAGATGACTGAAAAAGATAACTGACAGAAAAAGTAATAGCTTAACGATTGATGATCCAGTTAAAACATATAGCCGTGGCGGCTGCGATGACAGTAATGTCGGCAATGATGCCGGTGCAGGCACAATTCAAATTGCCCGACAACCACAATAAAGAGCATGAGGATCTGCTCGCGTCGCAGAAACCGCTGTCGGCCGACATCAAGGTGATAAACACGCTGAAGTATATCAGCGAGCTTTCAAAGGTGGAGATGCCTGATGAAGCGGAAGTCTATGGCGAATATTGGGAAAGCGCCAGCGTGAATCCCTATGGCAGTGCTGTCATCCCCGACACAAAGGATATAGATGTCAGCGGCTACTATCATCCGATAGACGGACGTGTGACCTCAAATTACGGCTATCGTCCGCGATTCGGCAGAGTGCATCGCGGTATTGACCTGAAGCTGGCTGTCGGCGATACGGTTCGCGCAGCGTTCGACGGTAAAATACGTATGACGAAATTTGAGCGCCGTGGCTACGGCTATTACGTGGTGATCCGCCATGACAATGGTATGGAAACCGTCTATGGTCATCTTTCACGTTTCCTTGTCAAGCCCGACCAGCGTGTGAAAGCCGGTGAGCCGATAGCTCTCGGAGGCAATACCGGACGAAGCACCGGCCCGCATCTCCATTTTGAAACCCGTTTCATGGGTGTGGCTATTAATCCTGCCGAGATAATCGACTTTGAGAATAAAGTGACCCACAAAGATGTGTTCTCGTTCAATAAGGCTGTCCACAACAAGGTGGTGGCTAAGAAACGATCGACGGCCAGACGTAAATATGCCCGCCGCACATCTTCCAGAGCCAAATCTAAAAAGCGCTGACCGGCTCCTCTGCCGCAAGCTTTTTTGAACGGAATAAAATAACCGATGCCCTGTGATTTTCCGCAATGGATATCACAGGGCATCGTCGATTATGATTATATCTGTAGTCGTCTGATGTTAAACAACCGTTGGCGGACGTCAGAGAAATGGATTGGATCTCTGTTCGCGTGCTATGGTGGTCGACGGTCCATGGCCGGGATATACTATAGTGTCCGGAGGGAGTGTCAGAAGAGCCGAGCGTATCGAACGGATCAGTGTAGCATGATCGCCTCCGGCAAGGTCGGTGCGTCCGATGCTGCCGTTGAAGAGTGCGTCGCCGGTCACCACAAAGCCTCCTGCGGGTGAGTAAAGGGCGATAGAGCCGGGTGAGTGTCCGGGCACTTCGATCACTTCGAGCCATTGCTCTCCGAGATATATTCTGTCGCCTCCGTTCGCTTCTATGTCAATTCTCACCGGAGTTTCAGGGGCGCCCTGAAGCCTGAACGCGCGGGCCTGTGCTGCCCGCATCTCTCCGAGAGGCGCGTCGGCGCGGTGGGCGGTAAGCCCCACGTGATATTGTTCCTCTACATATTCGTTGCCCATCGTATGGTCGATATGAAGATGTGTGTCGATCAGACGTGTGATGTCGAGCCGGTTGTCGCTGATAAAACGTGAGAATTCCTCACACTCGCCGCGGTTGGACATGCCGGGGTCAACAACGGCGGTCTGGAGTGTCGACTCGTCCCATATAAGATACGTGTTGACTCCAAAAAGATTGAATTCGAAACTATGGATTCTCATATCCTGACGTATAGCAGTTTTTTTGTGGAAAAGTACTCCTCACTGAACCAGTCGGACACCGGCACTTCGAGTACCGGGCGCCGCGTATTGTCGATCTCTGTCTTCAGATCGCCCCCTTTAAGGCAAATCAGTCCGTCGGGGAGCTTTGAGCGGTCGTTGTGGGCTATGTTTTTTGTCACGAGCGGCACGAGCTGGTCAAGTGTCATAACAGCGCGGCTGACTACGAAATCGAATTTTTCGCGGCATTCACCGATGTCACCATGTTGTATGCTGACGTTGGTCAGCCCGACGGCATCGGCCACCGCCTGCGCCACTCGCAGTTTCTTTCCTATGCGGTCTATGAGATGGAAATGGCAGTCGGGCCACAATATAGCCAACGGAATGCCGGGAAAACCTCCTCCGCATCCCATGTCAAGCAGCCGTGATCCGGCAGCCGGTGTCATGAACTTGGCTATTGCGAGAGAATGCAGCACGTGATGCACATACAGGTTGTCGATATCCTTACGTGATATCACGTTGATTTTTGCATTCCAGTCGGAATACAGAGCACCCAGCGCGGCGAAACGCTCGCGCTGGGTTTCTGTCAGTTCAGGGAAATATCGTATGATTTCCTCCATTATGAAATCGTGTTGTAAGAGTTCGCTATGTAAAAGTGTGGTTGATCCTGAGTTGTTCAGGCCGGATCCTGACTTACTGTTTAGGCAGATTCAGTCTTACCAGCTGCATCATCACCTGTCCTTGATCATCTTTAAGCAGCGCGGTGTCTTTGTCCTTGCCGGGTATGGCTGTTTCTACCTGTTCGAGCGATACGAGGAACTTCTGTTCGCGAGCCATGTCAGGGCAAGCCATTCGTGTCGTTGCCAGATTGGAAAACTGCAGTGAATTCTGCTTGGCCGGATCTACATATATAGATCCGTTGAGTATGTTGCATCCGGTGTTGCCGTGCACCTTTAGTTCAGGCAGGTCTATTACCATCTGCATTTCGGCATCTGCTGGTATGCTTTTGCCGTCGAGCACGCTCACACGCCATGCACCGTTGAGAAATGTCAGATCGCTTTTGCGCATCACCATAGTAGTCGAGTCGGAGGAGTTTTTCAGATACAGGATATAGTCATTGCCTATTTTTTCGATTTTGAAATGTGCCATAGTGCTAAGCGCCGTGCCGATGCCGAGTTCATACTTTGCGTCGGCACAATACCTCATTGTCGACAGGAATTCGGCTGACGGACGGATATCACCTTTTGGGGTGACGGCAACCTGACCGTTGAGATAATTACACCCGTCGTTGGCATACAGTTTCATTTCGAACGGATTCACTGCCGTAGTGTCGAAAATCACGTACGGACGCTCTTCGCCGGTCACCTCCATTCCGCCGACGTTGGCCACGGTCCATTCGCCGTAGAGCACACGGTCTATGGCCGCGACGGTCTGTTCGGGAGTCTTGGTTTCCACCACTTCGGTCTGTTTGTTGATAGTGGCGGTGGGTGTTTCGGTCTTCTTGAATATGGAGCAACCTTGTGCGATCAGGCAGAATGCCGCGCCTGCCAGTATGACGTTGTTACGTATAGATCTGTTGTGTGTCATGAAGATTAATGAGTTGAATGTCTTGTCTGAGAAAAAATAAACTTTCTTATATTAATGTTAGTGTGTGGAAGAAGGTTCACTGCTTCCGTCTACAAAGTTAACATTTTAAGCCAACATATACAAAAACCGTCTTCCGCCAGCGGGGGTGTCCGACGTATGTATTGGCTGTAAACATTGTGATGTATGGTCTTTTTTGAGTAATTTTGCGGCCATTATGGATAAGGAAAAAGGCATATTGCTTAAGCTGTTTCTTACGTTCATGAAAATCGGGGCGTTCACCTTTGGTGGCGGATGGGCCATGATTTCAATTATAGAGCGTGAGGTCGTGGACAAGCACGGGTGGCTTGCCAAGGATGAATTTCTCGACCAACTTGCGGTGGCACAGTCGCTGCCGGGCATACTCGCAGTCAATATTTCTGTTGCTGTCGGCGACCGTCTGAAAGGCACCAGAGGAGCAGTGTCGGCAGCTTTGGGCACTATATTGCCCT